>CAYQUC010000012.1:0-57635 GCA_964420605.1 uncultured Thioalkalispiraceae bacterium
TTTTCGCTAAACTTTCTGTCACACCAATCGCATAAGTATTATTAAAACCCAATGGTTTTGTCATGCGTATTCCCTTTGTTTTAAGGGATTTTTTTAAACCAGCCAGAGTGTTTATATTTTCTTTTGCTAGTATCTCTTTCATTAAGGTTCCAGTGTACTCTGGATAAATATCTATTTCGTCCGATAGTAGGGCATTCCATAATATACTGGTGCCACCGAGTTGGGCATTATAATTTGTTTTTGCGCCGCTAGCGTTAGCCAAGTGACGAATAATTTCTCCGAGTACGACGGATTCGGTGAATGTTTTGGAGCCAACTGTAATTGTATTATCGGAATTTGTGGCATGACTAATTCCGGAAAATAAGAAGAGCTGCGAGATTAGCGACACAGAGGCGAATAGGCGCAACATTATGATAGTGCCTTGTCGAGCATCGCTAAAGGGCTACGTTGTGCGTTAATAAATTGTGTTACAAACGGCTCGGATGGTGTTTTGGCTAATTCCTTCAGTGTGCCTTGTTGTATCAGTTGACCATCGCGCAGCAGTACTATGTGATCAGCAAAAAATGCGGCTTCTGCTATATCGTGCGTAACCATGATGACGGTTTTATCTAGTCGATTAAAAATGTCTTTGAGTTCTTGTTGTAAATCAAAACGAATCATCGGGTCAAGTGCCCCTAAAGGTTCATCGAGTAGTAATAAGTCTGGATCTAGCATTAATGCGCGCATTAAACTGACGCGTTGTCGCTGACCTCCGGATAGTTCACTAGGATATCGATTAAATAAATGGGGGGCAATGTGAACTAATTCTGCAAGTTCATGCAAGCGTGTTTCAATTTTTGTTGTTGGCCAGTGTAGATATGTGGCCATGAGGGTGACATTGTTGCGTACAGTCAAATGAGGGAATAAACCACCTTCTTGAATAACGTATCCCATTCTATGACGTAGCGCAGTGATGTTTTTAGACGTTAATGTTGATTCTTCAAAAATAATTGATCCGACCTCAGCTTTTAACAGACCTGCTATAAGACGCAATAGTGTTGATTTTCCGCAGCCACTAGGTCCGATAAGCATGGTGGTTTTATTGGGCTGGAATTCCAGGTTAATTTCAGACAATGCGAGTGCATCGCCATAATGAATTGATATGTTATTTAATTTTAGCATTTATGCAGTGTCGCTAATTTGTTGGAACTTCTCAAGTTTTTATTTTTACTAATTTAGTCGGTATGTCAACCGGACAGTTTTTTTAACTAAAAAATAAAGAAATTAACAATGCTAAATACTTCGTTTGTCATGGCTCTATTCAAAGTCTATTAAATTTACTTTATAGGCAGGTAAGTTGTATTGACTTGTGCTATTAAGGATATACACTTTTAAGTTTGTACTGTGTGTCGGATAATTTTGTTTTTTCTATGGAGTAAGTTGCTAAGTGGTTGCGTAAAGCGGTTGTAATCAAATGGACGGAGTTGTTTCTAAAATTAATACCTACCAGTTTTTATAAATTTTTTCAGTACGCTTACTCTAATGGTGGGTATAAATAGTCTATGAACTAATTTATGAAATGGCGCGTTTTTGATAATCAATACTTGTTTTATATTTAAAAATCTATATTCTATTTAACATTAATTATTACATGTTTCAACAGTAAGGTATTTTAAGCAGTTGAATAATATAATATTTCTGAATATGTGTATTTATACACTAAAAATTGTGGAGAAAAAATGAATCAATTATTATTTATTGTAATGGGGGCTGGGCTGAGTTTTGCGTTAGTCGCCAATAAATCATACGCAGGACCAATGACAGAGCAAGCTAAAGAGTTTGGTGCAAGTCATTGTATTAAAGAGATCCAATCTTTAGACAAATTCTTAAATAAAAAAGGAACTAAAAGTGGCGCATGGTCTAGTGCTGCAAAAAAGGAACCAAACAAAAGAACTTATACCTCTCTAAATGTAAGAAAATATAATGATGGAACGTGGGGCTATGCCAATATAACTATAGTTCCTAGCATAGAAAATGGATGTGATGCTACGTTAACACAATTAGTAACATTTCCTAATAAGTCATGTAGCGCCGTTAGAGAAACGATATATAAAAAATACAAATACTATGGTGAGGTTGCAGGTAAAGCACTTTATAAAAAAGGTACAACTAAACTTGTATTAGAGGATTTAACTGGTAGTTGTGTTATTCTGAAAATTGAGATTCTTTTTCCTTCCCCGAAATAAGTATTTACACTACGTCATAGGCAAGAAACGCAGTTTTATATTTTTATGCTTTTAGTTTTGTTGAAATCAGAATTAAAATAATAGACTGCGTTTACGTCATTGAACCAGCCAAATAAAACAATGTGAGAGCAGGGTAATGGTGTCACGTTGGATCAAATGGGATCAGGATAAACCAATAGCAATGTTTGTGATAACCTTGAAATAAAACTTCAGGGCTTTAGTTATTACTTTGGTTTACCTGATAAAAGTGGTAGTTTTAAGTGAGGAGTTTCTTTAAATCATTGATAATAACTCTTCATTTGGTTCAGGGTTTGTTAGGTGATTAATATAATTAGATAACGTTTTTATAGAAACAATTAATATGACTTCAAATATTTGTTGTTTTGTAAACCCGGCACTTAAAAATTCATTAATTGTGCTCTCAGATAATCGCCCTCTATTTTTAACGACAGATTGTGTAAATTTTGTAAGAGCTGCATCAATGTCATTATTTATTTTATCTTTTGTATTTAGTGCATCTAAAGTTTGTTGGTTAGCTTGTTTCATTTTTCCAATTGCACGATGTGCTATTGTACAAAAATCACATTCATTTTCTACACTGACAGCTAATAGTGCCACCTGCTGTTGTCCCGGTGTTAGTGATGTGTTTTCAATCATTTTATTTAGTGCCAGATAGGCTTCAAGAGTTGTAGGCGCTTCTGCCATGTAGGCAAACAAGTTGGGAATATAGCCATAACCCTGTTGAATCTGTTCAAGAATTGGCTTGGCTTCTTTTGAGGCTGTTTCTATTGTGTAAAAAGTATAATCAATCATTATTAGCACCTTTAATCTCATTGAGGAAACGGTACTATAATCGGTATAATTAAGATCATGAATATTAAAATGAACATAAAACCTGCTAAATCGTCCGAATTTGATGGGTTGTCGGATATGCTGGATTTGTTAAAACTAAATGTGGATATTTATCATAATGCAAAAGTGTGTGGTAATTGGCGTATTGACGAACATAAGCTTGGTGCCACTTGTTTTCACATTGTTACATTAGGCAATTGTGTACTGCATATACCCAATACCGAAGCTGTTGTTCTGAATCATGGTGATTTAGTCATTTTTCCAAGAGAGCTCGCTCATCATATTTTACCTGCTGAGACACTTACAGGAGATCAACAACACTTATCATTTATCGATGCACAATTATTTTCAGGTACAGGGTTACTTTGTGGCGAAGTGATGTTTAACCATAAGGGTAATGGAGTACTATTAGATCAGTTTCCACCTTTTTTTATAATTGAAAATAAGGGGACTAATCATTGGCTAAAAGCTATTCTGGATATGATTGTTTTTGAAAATTCGAGCAATCAACTTGCATCAAAATCTATTATCAATCGTTTGTCAGAATTGTTGTTTACTTATGCAATACGTCAGCATATTAAGGATAACCCTGATACATCGGGCATGTTAAGAATTTATAATGATTCTCACCTAATTAAAGCAATTCAATGTATTCACAAAACACCACAAAAAAACTGGACAGTTGAAAGTCTTTCAAAAGAAGCTGGACTTTCGCGTACCCTTTTTTCTGAAAGATTTAAGTTAGTTAGTGGCTGGACTCCAGGTCAATATCTAGTTTGGTGGCGTATGCAAATAGCATGGTCATTACTAAGTAATGGTGAATTAATTTCACAGGTTGCTGAAAAAGTAGGATATAAATCAGAATCTTCATTTTCTCGTGCATTCAGCAATATGTTTTCAATCAGTGCTGGTAAAATTAGGCGTAATAGCACTTACCCTAATTAGTAGTATTAGTTGAGCTCTGGTTTAATTTCTAAACAAAGTCAGAAAATATTGAAGCTAATAATTGCGTGATGTTATGCAACTCAAGTTTTGAGCTTCATTAATGTCGGACTAGCTCACTTGTCCACTATTCGTGGAAAAGATTAATGATTTTTTTAACAATAGAACAAGGCTTTATCACATGCAGCAAATATTGCGTCTTATTACATTACATCACCAAGGACTTACCACAATGCGTCCTTTTGGTAAGGGTAGTCAAGCAACCAAATGTGTACTAGAGCATTTAGGATATATTCAAATAGATACACTTTCAGTTATTGAGAGAGCCCATCATCATACTCTTTGGACCCGTATTCCTGATTATCAACCCGATTACCTTACTCAGTTAGTACGAGAACGAAGTGCTTTTGAATATTGGTTTCACGCTGCTTCCTATTTGCCGATGAACAACTATCGTTTTGTTCTACCACAGATGTCAGCGATAAAACGCGGAGAGTTGTCTCATTATGCTAATGTGGAAGCTAAATACATGCGTCACGTTTTTGATCGAATTCGTATCGATGGACCACTTAAGGCGAGACATTTTGAGTCAGAAAAAAAAAGTAACGCAAAATGGTGGAATTGGAAGCCAACGAAGCGCGCATTGGAAAAGCTCTTTATGCAAGGTGATTTGATGATAACGTATCGTGATGGTATGGAGAAAGTCTATGACTTGACGGAAAGAGTTTTACCTGACAACACAAATACAAATGAACCATCTTTGTTAGAATTTTCTGAATACCTAATTAACGTGTCGATGAAAGCGAATGGATTTACCAGCCTCAAACAACTGACACATTTAAGACCCGGTGCTACATTGCGAAAATCGCTCCATACAATTTTGCTGCAAAAAATCGAACAAGGATTCTTGATTCAATGTCACATAGAGGGTATGCCAGCAATATATACTACTCAGAATATTCTTGAGACAAAGATAAGCCGACCGGCTACTAATGTTCGACTTTTATCTCCATTTGATAACGCAATCATTCATAGAAATAAAGTTGAACAGTTGTTTGAATTCGACTACAAGCTTGAATGTTACATACCAAAAGAAAAACGTAAATTTGGCTATTTTTGCTTACCTATTCTCTATAAAGATAAGTTGATAGGGAGAGTGGACTGTAAGGCACATCGTAAGATCAACGATTTTGAATTGGTTAATTTACACATTGAATCTAAAACAATTAGTTTGGATGATTTTATACCTCATTTTGCTAAGTTAGTTTACCGTTTTGCTAAATTCAATGGGTGCCAAACAATACGAGTGTCAAACGTCAGTCCCAAAAAACTGACAAGTGTGTTTAGAAGAGCATTAAACACTATTAGTTTTAACGAAGGGGTCTGAATATATATTAGTCATACTGACACCCTTTAGGAAAAGTTTTTTCTTTAAGTTATTAACAATATATTCATCACCGCATAAAAATACTTTCCACTCGGCAGGATTGGCTTTTTTATGAGTGGTCAGAGCTACAACCTGCTGCTCTAGTGGGACAGCGCTAATTGATGACAGTGTATTATGTTCTTTAAAATTGTTATTTTGTTGTTCGTTATTGTAGTTCAATACATTGGCATGATAATGAAACTGTTTATGTGTACGCTCCATGTTGAGTAATGTTTGATGTAAATACAACTCATCAGTTTGCTTGGCTCCGTGTATTAAATGAATGTCTCCTTGATGTCCTTGCTGTAAAGCATCACGTGCTATACCTATCAAGGGTGCAAGTCCGGTACCGGTACCCGCGAGTAAAGTTTTTTGTTGTGACTGACCTGCTGTATAAAAACAATTGCCGGTTGCAGCTTGTATTTGTAATACGTCACCAGTTTTAACTTCATCATGTAACCAATTGCTGAGTTTCCCGTTATTAATTCGTTTGATGTGTAACTCTAGATAGTCATCAAGTTCAGCGACACTCGCTAACGAATAACTGCGTCCAAGTTTTTCGTTTTTCCAAACAGTAATGAATTGACCTGCACGATATTTAAAATCATGTTCTACTTTTAATCTTAACCGTAAAATATTTATGCCAAGATAGTCACGTTCGATAACGGTGGCGTTAGTTCGCACTGTTTTATTATCAGCCTTAACGACTGTTAATGGAGTTTTAGGTTGACAACTACATGCTAAGAAATATCCTTGTGCAATAAGTGTGTCTTTGAGACCAGTTTGAGCCTCGGCTGGAATATCACCATCAATTGCTTGCATAATACAACTCTGGCATACTCCAGCCTGACAACTATTGGGAATGTCGAAATTTTGTGCTAATAGTGCAGATAAGACTGTCTGGCCAGTTTCGAGTTCAATGCGTCTATCATCAAAAATTATATGGCTCATGATAAAACTGCCTACTTATTTAAAACGTCGCCTCTAACACTATTTGCTATATTGGCAACTTCTTGGATATCTTCTGCAGCAACACCTAATTCTTGAAGCGTTGCTCCTAATAGTTCGACTATGGCATCGACATGTGAATCGTTTAAACCACGTTCGACTAAATGCTTGTGACCTTCACGCATGTTTTTACCAGTGTAATTATTTGGGCCGCCAAACACCATGGTTAAGAAGCCTTTTTGTTTGTTAATTTGTTGTTCCATGTCCACGCCATCGAAGTATTCATTGACACGGTCGTCGGATAATACTTTGCGGTAAAAAATGTCGACGGCTGCATCTACAGCGGCTTCACCACCAATTCGTTGGTATAAAGTAGGCATTATCTTCTCCTGTTTACTTAAAGGTATATTTGATATGTATGTTAAGGAATGCAACTATACATAACATGTATTTAAAATGCAACATTGAATCAGTTAATATATATTCAGGATTAGTCGAGTGTAATTAATAAGTGTCTGAGAGAAATCTGCTATATTGGATAGTGACAAAAAAGAGGAAAATGGATGATTAAACAACTTAAACGCTTTATGAAAATTGAACCGGAATCAATCAGTAATGCCGAAAAAATTGTGGCAAGCCTTGGTGCTTTTATAGGTATATCATTGATTTCATTAATAAGTTACCAGTTTACTGGAGCCAGTGGTGCAGCACTTATCGTACCGTCAATGGGGGCCTCTGCGGTGTTAGTTTTTGCAATTCCTCACGGTAAACTGTCTCAGCCATGGGCTTTAATCGGTGGTAATCTTATATCCGCTTTAGCGGGTGTATTGGTTTACCAATTAATTCCGGAGACGTTTATTGCAGCTGGTGTTGCTGTTGGGTTAGCGATTGCTTTAATGCATATTTTTCAATGTATTCATCCACCTGGTGGTGCAACAGCACTTGCTGCGGTAATTGGCGGACCTGCAATTAATAATTTGGGGTTTGAATATGTTATTACACCGGTTTTATTGAATGTTTGTATCATCTTTATTATTGCCGTCGCGTTTAATAGTGTATTTCCATGGCGGCGATATCCTCGTACTGCAATGATGCGCTTTACTGATAAAAAACCAGAACAACAGTTGCAATCAGATCAGGCGACTATTATAGACAAACATGCGATTGAAAGTGCGATTGCGGATATGGATTTAATTTTGGATATCACAATAGATGACTTACAACGTGTAATGCAATTGAGCCTTGTTCATGCGCAACATAAAAAACTGGCGGTACGACAAATTCAAGTTGATCGTTTTTATACCAATGGCCGGCATGGTCCCGAATGGGCTGTACGTAAAATCATTGATGAACATGCATCAAGTGATCCTAAAATGGATATGGTGATTTATCGAATTGTAGAAGGCGAACGGTTTAATTCCACTGATAGCTGTACACGCGAGGAATTTGCGCGTTGGTCGGTAAGAGAAGTTTTTCAGAATAACAATTAAATCAGTATTTTATAACAGCAAAATACACATTATTAATTAAATACTGATGTTAGTACAGCCGCATGAAATTGAAAATCAATTCATGACGTTATGATTTGTTATGAAGTAGCAAAATTAAAGTTTAAAATATTTGGAGCTGAAATGGAATCTCTTGAAGAAATGAGAATGAGTATTGATAATATTGATAACGCTATTGTTGCGATGTTTGCTGAAAGATTCAAAATTACGAATAGAGTAGGGTGTTATAAAGTATCTCACCAGTTACCTTTAAGGGATCCTGATCGGGAGGAACAACAGTATAAAAGAATTGCAGTACTTGCTGAGCAATATGGTTTGGATCCTGAATTTGCAAAATCATATTTGAAAACGGTTATTGAGCTAGTTGTGCAGAATCATAGAAAAATTGCCTTGGTATAACAATGAAAATGCATGGTATGAGTCTACTTTTATAACATTTGAGACTATACCGTAACCGAATAGAATTCTAATTAGTTGTGCTCACCCAGTGTCACAAACCCGCATGAATATACGATATTGACATTTAAAAGCACAAAATATCAAATTACACTGTTTCCAGCATTTAAAATTGTTGCCTCATCTTACATTGGAGAGAAAAATGAGTAATAATTTTGAAACTACATGGGAAACCTATACCTCGTCCTGGAAGGCTGAGTCTGCCGCTGATAAACGAGCGATTTTTGAAACGTGTTTGGTTCGTGAATGTTTATATCAGGATCCTTTGATCAAAACCAAGGGTTGGGATTCATTGATCGAATATATGTTGGATTTTCATCAACAAGTAGCAGGGGGACATTTTATGACTAACTATTTTTTGGCGCATCATAATCAAAGTATTGCAAAATGGGATATGAAAAATAGTGATAATATTATTTTGGGGACCGGTATTAGCTATGGAAAATATGATGAAAATGGGAAATTAGAATCGATGATTGGTTTTTTTGAAACACCTTAAGGATTTTACTGAAATTGAATTACCTTAAAAATGTTCAGATTGGAATTGAATTTATCGAATCCAATCTAGATTTTGATATAGCGTTAAGCGATGTGGCAAGGCAAGCCGGTCTTAGTCAGTGGCACTTTCAAAGAATATTTAAGGCGCTGACTAATGAAACCTTAAAAACTTATATTCGATCCAGGAGGCTTGCCAATTCCTTGGATAAATTATTGTCGACAAAATTTAAAATTATGGATATCGCGATGTCGGCAGGTTATGAGTCTCAAGAAAGTTTTACTCGTGCATTTAAGTCGTCGTTTCAGTTAACACCGAGTGAGTATCGGAAAATGGGTGATAAAAGTTTATTTTTAAAAAAACTTGAATTTAATACAGAATATTTGACGCATATTAATAAAAATATATCATTAGAACCTGAAATTATAAATCAGAAATCCATGGTTTTGGTTGGACTTAAGACGTGTTTCTATAGTGTGGATTCTGAAAAAAATAATATTGGCGATAAATTACCGGTTTTATGGCGTACATTTTTGGAAAGACTGGATGAAATAGACAATACTTGTTCTAGAGTTTGTTATGGTGTCGTGCAACAAATAAATAATAATACCGATCAACTAGAATATTATGCTGCAATTGAAGTAAACCAGGTTGAGGTTTTACCTAAAGGAATGGTGAGTCTAAATATTCCTGAATCCCGTTATGCTAAGTTTACTCATAGCGGTGAAGTCATAAAAATTGATAATACGGTTAATTATATTTATTCTAGCTGGCTTATGAATTCAGGAAAACAACATACATCGGGTCCTGATTTAGAGGTTTATGGTGAACGATACGACCCTGTATCTGAGCAGTCGATAATGCACTATGCGATACCAGTAGAATAACACGGTAACTTAAACCTCAACTTGTGTTCTTAGGTGGACGTTTATGATGTTGGTTAATTTTGCAGTAGTACAGAATATTTTAGTTACTATAAGGGCTTATTTATAGCTTATGTATTTAAAAAAAATTATTGTTTTTATTATTTTAGTTTCAATGTCAATCATTAGTACTGCCGATGTAAAACCGTCAATTCCAGTTGAAAAGAGTAGTAGCTGTTTTGGTTCCACTAAAAAGGGGCGACTTTATAATGGCGTTAGCTTACCGCCTAATGGACCAAATTTTACTTCATATGGATTTTTACCTGAATTGATGGGGCGGACCTATGTTCATAGTACAGTAAAGACGGTAGTCGTTGAATCTTATAAGCAGTTAGAAAGCTTAAGTCCCGAGTCATTGTTCAAATATGCAGAAACAGGTTATGCCAAAGGAGGTCTATTTAAACCACATAAAACCCATCAAAATGGTTTGTCGATCGATTTTATGGTACCGGTCATTAACCAGAAAAACGAAGCTGTTTACTTTACTACAAATGCTTTAAATCGTTATGGTTATGACGTTAATTTTGATCACAATGGTCGTAATGGTTTGTACCAAATTGATTTTGACGCACTCGCTGCACATCTAATGTCGTTAAATAAAGCTGCACAGAAAAATGGAATTGAAATTTGGCGTGTTTTATTTGCACCTGATCTTCAGTCAAAGCTATATTCGAGTAAATATGGCGCTTATCTTAAGGATAATATTTTCATCCCAACTAAACGCTCCTGGGTTCGTCATGATGAACATTATCATGTTGATTTTAAACTACAGTGTAAACCTTTATAGAGTTCTATGTATGCCATATTATGACAATTAGTTGGTGATTCTCGATTACAGGATATTTTGCCAGTTGATTCTAGCTATGAATGGTTAATTCAAAATTAGATTACAGTAATTGGACTGGGATATTATGTGATTGATAATTATAGTGTAATACGCTAACGTTAATGCTCCCACCTACGGTATTTGCTTAATTATGGTATTGAAATGAATAAAAAGATTTTAAATTTTAAATTGACGTGTTTCAAATTGGTTCTACTCGGGTTATTAACGGCGGTGAGTTCGACATCGAGTTTTGCATCGGATAAGGCTGAGCTAACTGGTTTGACTGATGCTTGGAAATTAAGCCAAGGTGGTAAAATCTACGATAATTGGGCTTCAACGTTAAATGTAAAGGCTCCTTCAGATACACACAGTGCTTATCCATCTACGGGGAAAAAACACGGGTCTACGACTTGGCGTTGTAAAGAATGTCATGGCTGGGACTACCAGGGACGAGATGGAGGTTATGGTCAAGGCTCACATTTTACGGGTATTAAAGGCATTAGCAATATGGTTGGTAAGCCGTTAACTGCAATAAAACAAATTGTTCGAGATAAAACCCATGGCTATTCTAAATCAATGATTTCAGACAAATCCCTAGAATATTTAGCATTTTTTGTGAGTCAAGGTCAGATTGATATGTCAAAGTACATTGATCTAAAATCAAAATCTGTAAAAGGTGATGCACAACGTGGTGCTCGTTTTTTCGAAACTATATGCGCAGTTTGTCACGGTCTTGATGGTCGACAGATCAATTTTCATCCTGACAGAAAACAACCCGAGTATGTTGGCACTGTGGCCAGTCATAATCCATGGGAAATTTTTCATAAAATTCGAAATGGTCAACCCAATGCTGCCATGATTTCATTAAGAGCATTATCAATTCAAGCCCAAGTTGATGTTATCGCCTATACTAGAACACTACCGGTCAAGTAACTGATATAAATATCGTTAAGGGTGAATGTGGTGGCTAAATATCTTTTTAGTGTTCTGGTGACAGGTTTACTTTTTTATGCGTCACCAGTATTGGCTGATAAGGCTATTTTTGCTGGCGGCTGTTTTTGGTGCATGGAGGCTGATTTCGAAAAGCTTGATGGTGTGTCGGAAGTTATATCTGGATTTACCGGCGGCACCATTAAAAATCCTACCTATACCGGGAACCATCAAGGCCATTATGAAGCCGTCGAAGTTTCTTATGATCCTAGCAAAGTTAGTTATAAAGCGTTATTAGAGTATTATTGGGTTAATATTGACCCGTTTGATAGTCGTGGTCAGTTTTGCGATAAAGGTCCAAGTTATTTAAGTGCTATTTTTGTTGGCTCTGAATCTGAACGACAATTAGCTGAAGCTTCGCGTGCTCGGGTTGTTAAACAATTTGCAGATAAAAAAATTGTAACGCCAATTTTTAACACTTCACTATTTTATCCCATCAAGGGTAAAGAAAGTTATCATCAGGATTATTATAAAAACAATTCAATTCGTTATAATTACTATCGGTGGAGTTGTGGTCGAGATAAACGCTTAAAAGCAATTTGGGGCGATAAAGCTACGCATTAAAGGTATTTTTATGATGACTGACTTTGAACTTGATTCTCGGCTTGCTAATGATTGCATAGTATTAGGTGAATTAAATTCATGCATTTTATTGTTAATGGATAATGTTTTAGTACCTTGGTTTATTCTTGTGCCAAAAACGACTGAGGTTGAGATAATCGATCTTACTCCAGCAGAGCAAACTGAATTACAAGATGCTATTAATATAATCGGTTTGTTCGTTAAGAATAATTTTTCTGTATCAAAACTCAATATTGCTGCAATTGGGAATATTGTCAGTCAACTGCATATTCATATTGTGGGACGAGATCCATCTGACTTTTGTTGGCCGAATGTTGTCTGGGGCCGTTCTGAACGAGAGCGTTATACTCAGCAGAAAATAACAGAAGTATCAAATGCGCTTAAACAGCAACTTGGAAGTCAATTAACGCTTTTAGTTAATGATATACGCAAAGATTAAGTGAATTTTTAGAACTTGGCAATAAAAAAAGAGAAAACCATTTTTGATTTACTCTTTTTTATTTTTATTAAAAAATTATTTAACACCAAAACCATAGATGAGCATTTTTGATAATAATTGCGGTGCATCTAAATACGGTACAGTTCCATTTTCTCTAATAATACGTCGACCTTCACGGGATGATGCATAGGCAATAAAATTAGTGGTCACTTTTGACGGTGAAGGGCTTGTGACTAAATATAGTGGTCGATAAAGAAAATATTTACCTGCTTTTAAATTTGAGTAGCTTGGTGTCATTCCATCAAATTTAATAATTTTAACATTTCGTTTTCTGGCACTGCTTACGCCGGTTATTGCGATTGCATCGATATCTGATTCACAGGCTTTTTCAAGAGGACCAGAAGAGGTGACAACATAATCGCTTTTAAAATCCATGTCGCTGTCTTTGAAAATGTATTGTCGTATGGCATAACCTACACCGGATATTTTGCCGCTTCGTGTATATAAATGAATGGCTGCATCTCGTCCGTTTAGTGATTTCCAGTTAGTAATCTTACCAGTGTAAATATCACTTATTTGTTCCATGGTTAAATTTGACAATGGATTTTTTTTATTAACAATAATGGCAAGTGCATCCCACGCAACTGGGTGTAGTGTTGCGTGTAACTCGGAATGTTTAATGCCTGGTAAAGTCATTCGGCAAGTGCCACCAATATCGATTTTATTTTCAATTGTATCGTGAATGCCTTTAGTCGCACCGCCACCCTGTAGAATTACCTTGACTCCAGTTTTAGCAGTAAAAGCTAAAGCCAACTCTTGCATGAATGCTTTTTTTGTAATGCCACAGCCACCCCACGATATTTGAGCAGTTTCTGCTGCAAAGGCTACTGGTGTAACTAGGCTTGTGAGGCTAATTAATAATAGAAAAAATTTTAATTTATAATAATTCAAAATGAGCTGACCCTTAATATCAAAAAATAATTGTGTAGTTTTGTTAACGTATCTTATTTAAATTACGATTGTGATATTGCAAATGTATTTATTGTTCTTTTAAGGTGAGAACGAACCAATAAATTGCATTGTTCGTATATTATCCATCAGCTGGAGTGATATAAATAGTATTTTGATAATATTAATTCGATTAAAGCGATATTAACCACAATAAGGGGACATTACCATAAATTATTTGTGGATATTAAGTTATACTTACTAATTAATTTAATAATGAGGACATTTTACTCCGGTAACGTTTAACTAATTCTCCGCTATTACCGAGAAGGTTAAAGACATTTAATAGCCCTTGCTTGCCATTGGAGTGGTTGGTGTTCATTTCAAGTTTCATTAAATTTAATAATTCTTGTAGAGCTGGTTCATATTGTCCTGACAAAACCAAATTTGCAATGAGTTGGTTTCGTGACTCTAAATCGTTGGGATTAGTTTTAATTTTAATGTCGAGTTCGGCCACTGAAGGGGCTTTATCCACAATTTGTTGATAACTAATTCTAGTTAACAACGATTTTACATCATCGTTTTGTTTATCTTCGTCATTGAATGTTTCAATAATAGTATTTGCTTCGGTAATATTATTTGTTTGATACAGAACGCTAGCTAAATCGATTTTGATTTGCAGATTGCTTGGTTGTAGTTTATGGGCATTTTGCAGTAGAGCGATAGCATTGTTTAATTCGCCTAAGTGAATTTGCTCAATGGCTTGTTCATGCAGTAAATTCCATTCATGATCTATTACTTTTTCTATTAATTCGCGTAAATCTTTTTCTGATTTTGCTCCCTGAAATTCATCAATGGTTTTTTCATTACGAACAATTTTAACGGTTGGTAAACTTTTAATTGAAAATTGGGCGGCAAGCTCCTTTTGCTCATCGCTGTTTACTTTAGCGAAAATAAACTTACCTTGGTATTCTTCAGCTAGTTTGGTCAGAATTGGCGTTAAGGTTTTGCATGGGGCACACCAATCGGCATAGAAATCAAGAAATACTGGAACACGGTGCGAATTCTCGGCAACGCCAGAGACAAAATTCTGTTCATTGATTTCTATGATGTGAGGATTATTTGCAGTATTGTCGTTCATATTGTTAATCTGTATTTAGTGTGTATTTTAATATGATAATGATTATATCGTACTATTTCAATATTTTATGGGATATTAAGCTACTGGATTAGTTAATGCTAATATTTTGGGTAACTCTTTTAGACTGAAAATAATATTAGTGGGTTTTGGTAAATCCGGCCAATTGGTATTTTTTCGATTTAACCATACAGTCGCAATGCCTGCATTTGAGGCTCCTTGAATATCGTGAACAGGGTGATCGCCAATATGTAAAATTTCAGAAGCGTCAACATTGGCTAGAGCGCAGGCCTGTAGAAAAAATCGATTATCGGGTTTCGCAAAGCCCGCGGTAATGGCATTTAATGTAAAATCAAAATAACTATCTAACTCTGTTTTACTAAGGTCAACATTTCCATTGGTTAACGCACCTAGGCGGTAATCTTTCGATAGTAGTTTAAATACGGGAATGACATCTTCATAAAGAATAATATTGCTTCTTTCTGTAATAAATACTTCGGAACCACAGTCACGTACTTGAGCTGCAATTTGTTCACTATAGCCAGAATCAAGCGCAATATTAAAAAGTTGCGTCTGTCTAATAAATGAAAAATCGTGGGCTTTTTTTGGATTATTCTGTGATATTGAATGTCTATTATCGGCTAATGCGCTACTACTGTAGCGAGCTGTTATTTTTGGATAATGCCGAGTTAACCATTCTCTAAGCTTTTGTTCTGCTTGTTCTATGACAGGTAGACACTCCCATAATGTATCATCAAGATCGAAAGTAAGTACTTTAAACTGTTGGTATTGCATATTATAGCCTTTATATTTAGCTAATATTCATTGAGTGTCATTATGCGATATAATAGTCGAAAAGTGATGCTGGAGTCGTGCATAGACATGAAATATAAAGATAATAATCAATATTTGTATAACAATACAATGTGGTTAGAACAACAAGAGGTCTTAAATACTTTATCCGATAGTAAAATCGGCCTCGAAAAAGAAACACTCAGGGTTGGTCAAGAAGGAAATATATCGCAACAGCCTCATCCTGTCGTTTTGGGCTCGGCTTTAACCCATTCATATATTACCACGGATTATTCTGAATCTCTAACTGAGTTTATTACTCCGCCACTCAATTCAATGCACGATGCTTTACATTTTTTAAATAATACCCAGAAATATGTCTATGATAAATTAGACAATGAAATTCTGTGGGCAACGAGTATGCCGTGTGTTGTTGCTGGTGAGACAAGTATACCAATTGCTGAATATGGCAGTTCTAATGTTGGTAAAATGAAAACGATTTATCGCAAAGGACTTGGTCATCGTTATGGTCGAGTAATGCAAGTTATTGCCGGTGTTCATTATAATTATTCCTTGGGTAAATCATTTTGGTTAAAATATCAAGAATATAAAAGTAACACTGATAGTCTGACTGATTTTATTTCAGAACAATATTTTGGCATTTTAAGAAATTTATTGCGCAATGGTTGGGTTATTCCTTATTTATTTGGTGCCTCACCAGCAGTCTGTAAATCTTTTCTTGGGGGGCAATCTACCAATCTTGAACATTTTGATGTGACGACCTATTATCAACCTTATGCAACGTCATTGCGTATGGGGGACATTGGCTACCAAAACAATAAAGAAAATGAATCAGGTGTTAAGGCTGATTATAATTCCTTAAGTAACTATGTTGATAGTTTAAAGTCTGCAACTGAAACACCTTACTCAGGCTACGTTAACATCGGTATTAAAAGTAATGGTGATTATCAACAATTAAATACTCATATTTTACAAATTGAAAATGAATATTACAGTACAGTACGACCAAAGCAAATTTTGAATGCAAATGAGAAACCTTCACTTGCACTTAAAAAACGTGGGGTGCAGTATATTGAGCTACGTTCTTTAGATGTTAATGCGTTTGAGCCATCCGGTATAAATGAAGAACAAATGTATTTTATTGAAGCGTTTATTTTACTTTGTTTATTTCAAGACAGCCCGAGCATTACCAAACAAGAACAAGTTGAAATAGATCGTAATGAAATTGAAACAGCTCATTATGGTCGACAACCTGACTTTAAACTAATTCAATGTGGAACTGAACGTTTACTCAAGGATTGGGGTGTGGAACTTTGTGATAATATGAAGCCAATATGCCGAGCATTAGATAAAGCTAACGATACCAGCAATTATACGAAATCATTAGTCGTTCAACGAGATGCCTTTATTGATTCTAACAAAACACCGTCTGCTCGAATGTTAAATGAAATGAAAAGTAAGCAAGAAGGTTTTTATCATTTTGCATTAAGATTGTCGCAACAACATAAACAATTCTTCGATAATTTTGAATTATCAGAGAATGACATTAATTTTTATAATAATGCGGTGACACAATCAATTCAAAAACAACATGACATTGAACAATCTGATTCTATTTCATTTGATGAGTATTTAGAAAATTATTTTTCACAAACCTAAATAAATAAAGGTTATTTATTTTCTTTTGAAATTTTATAATGCTCAATACTGTTAAGTAATTCGTAAGCTTGTTGTTGTGGAAGTGTTTTAATAAAGGCCTTTAACAAATCTGTTTTAGTCTTTATTTTTGAGAATGACTGGCCATTATGCTGGGCTAGTTTTAATAAATAATCTTCCATATCGCGCGGAATTCTAATTTGATCACTTTGTAAATCAATTATCATCTGTAACAACCTATGTTTGATTTTCACACTACTGATGACATGTTTGTCATGTACTACAGTCTTGTTGATAATATCGAACAGGATGACAAATTCTTGAATTTACATTTAAACAAATTACTTTATTGAAATTATGGCTGAAGGTTATTTTTTACTAAAATAGCTTTACTAATCAATATTTTATAAATTTGTGATTGCTTATTGGTAAAGTGTGGTTAATATTTAACCATCATTACAATAGGACACTTATTATTTTTGGTAGTTTCGACGTATATTTGTTTCGATTGATTTTGCAGTGTCGACTTGCCCAACTAAGCGATACGCTTTCGCCTGTAGTTTCAATGCCTTTGATATAAAATTACTACGAGGGTAACTTTTTAGTAAGTAATCTACGTGTTTAATCACTTTCTCATATTGCGCTGCTTCAAAGAGTAAATACGCGTCGTTGAGCTCATAGTCCGCTAATACTTGACGTAAGTATTTAACTTTTTTTATAGTGTCTTTAAAATAATTACTTTTAGGATATTTTTGTGCTAAGTCAGAAAAATAGACGAATGTTCGCCTTACTTTTGTTCGGTTTATTTCTATAATTTTAGGAATCTGGGATAAGTTTTGATACAACGGTTTATTTATATTAAAACTTGAAATTGCTTTCAAATATAAAACATAATCCACTTGTGGATGCAGTGGGTGGTTACTACTAAATTGATCCGCTTTTTGCATTGTCGTTTCGAATTTACTTTGTTCAAAATAACTGTGAATTTCGAGTATTTTCCCATGTTTTGTGTATCGGCTATAAGGAAGTTTTGACTTCATATCATCAAGCAATCTATATGCTTGCTCATATTTTTTGTTTTCAAATAAAAATTTTAGTTCTTGAAAGTTATTTAATGAATCTTGATAAGATTCATTAGAATATTGATCTTTATTTTTTTGAATAGGTGCGCTACAAGAGACAGTAAATATTGATACTATCAATAATAGTAGAAGTTTTAATTTAAGGTATTTTTGTATCATAAAATCGATTCAATATAGTATTTTTATAGTTATAGTAGTTTATAAGTAACTTTCGACAGATCGCTAGTTATTATTTTAATAGGATTTAAACTATCTAGCTAGGTGTTATTATAACTAATTTTACAATTTAGTATTTTATTCAAATAATGGTAATTTATGACAAAGTTAGTGGATATTGGGGTTAATTTTACAAGTTCAAATTTTGAGTCTGATTTGGCCTCGGTAATTGAGCAAGCAGTATCTAGTGATGTTGAAACGATGATTGTAACGGGCAGTGATATTAGTCATTCTTTGCGTGCAGTCACGCTTTGTAGCCAATTTCCACAATACCTTAAATCCACAGTTGGAATACATCCTCATCATGCAGATGATTTTACAATGGGGGATATTGGTAAAATCCAGGATATCAGTAGTAATAGTTGTGTTGTTGCACTTGGCGAATGCGGTTTAGATTATAACCGTAATTATTCGAGTAAAAAGTCTCAGTTAGCCTGTTTTGAAGCCCAGTTAGATTTTGCGTGCAGTAGCAATTTACCGGTTTTTTTACATCAACGTGATGCTCATGATGATTTCTTTAAAATTCTTAAAAAGTATCGACAAAAACTCTCAAATGTTGTGGTTCATTGTTTTACTGGAAAGCAAAATGAACTAAACGATTATTTAACGATTGATGCCTATATCGGTATAACCGGATGGATATGCGATGAACGCCGAGGACAGCATTTACACGATTTACTATGCACAATTCCAGACGATCGCCTATTAGTTGAAACCGATGCACCGTATTTATTACCTCGATCATTGAAACCAAAGCCAAAATCACGTCGTAATGAGCCGCAATATTTACCGCATATTGTGCAAATGATGGCAAACATACTCAATAAAGATTATGATACGTTAGCAGAACAGACAACGTTGGCAGCACGGTCATTTTTTAATTTAGACGGTATTAGTAGCAAGTAGGGTTATAAGGTTATGGCAATTGGCACAAGTACCAAAATGATGGTAGTCGTTATTAACGGTGAATTAAAGCTTGAGTACAATCGTGAAATCTCAATAACCGAATTACAGCAAAAATACCTTCAGAAAATGGATCGTGATATGGATGCGGGTATTACAGTGCAGGGTGAGAAAATTGATATACCCAATAATATCCAGCGAGCTAAGTTTGTAGCTGATCATTTGGTTAATGCATTCATGAAAGATAATGATCAAAAAATTGCGGCTTTGTGTGCTTATCTTGCACAGGTTTTACCCAGTTTGACTCAAGTACGTGTTGATACCATTGATGATAAATTTAATATTGATTTAAAATTTGATGAAGTACTTGAGAATCAAGTTAAAGTTAGTTTTCCGTCACTCCAGTAAAACAACTAAAAGAAAATAATAAAGATGAAACTCTTAATCATTTTAAAAGAAATGCGTTTTCTACGACTATTACTACTATTTACCACACTTTTTTTTAATTTTATGGTTCCTATTGCAGGCACACATGAAAGTTATCAAGGCGTGGATGCATTTTTTAATACAGTCGTACCATCATTAGCACCATTAATATTTATGGTATTATTGCTGGATGCATTAATGTCCCGAGTAATGATTGATGGAAAAGATGCCTTTGGTCAAATAATTGCTCGTCGAAATAGTTATATTAGTTTGGCTTTGGCTTTTTCTCTTGTACTTTTTTGGGCATCATTTTATTTGGAGTTGTTGGGTATTTAAATATCGTCAATATTGTCTTCAATAAAATCAGTAATAAACTGTTTTGATTTAGCGCCGGTAAATCGATTTAGTTCAAGCCCATTGGATATTAGTAAAACACTCGGAAACCCTCTGGTTTGATATCGTCCAGCCAGTTTCATATTCTCGTCTTCATCAACTTCTATTTTACCCAAGGCCAGTTTTCCCTGATAAAAATCTACCACATTTTCTAATATGGGAGAAATTATTTTACAAGGTGGACACCAATCAGCCCAAAAATCAATTAGTATTGGTTTTTGATAAGAGTACTGAATTACTTGTGACTCAAAATTGTTTACATCAATGGTGAAAATGTGATTTTTTACTTCGAACGTCATGATTATCGATTACTAAATGAAAAATCAAGATTATATCGGATATTAAAGCTTCAATCAGTTCTAAATTGTGATATTTTTTGATTATGGAAAAAGCAATCGAATACGATGTTGTTATAATCGGTGCAGGTCAGTGCGGGTTGTCATTAGCTTATTATTTACAGCGATATAATATATCGTATATTATCCTTGAAAAACGAGGCCCATTTTCGACTTGGTATACACGATGGGATGGATTTTATATGAATACAGTAAATTGGATGAACCTACTGCCTTTTGAGCAATTGGATGATAATTGTAATACCGATAATAGTTTATTTAGTAAAAAACAAATTTTACACTACTTTGAAACTTGTTTAGAAAATCTTTCAGCGAATATTAAAATAGCATCTGTAAAAAAGATTCACAAAAATGGATCAAACTGGATGATTAAAACTGATAATATTAATTATCGAGCGAATCATGTTATTGTTGCTACGGGTTTAAATAGTAATTATATTCCGGCTTTATCACATAAAATTTCTAATACTACAGAACAATTGCACTCTTCAAAATACGTTAATCCTGCTCAAATTCAAACTAAGAAAGTATTGGTTGTTGGTTCTGGCAGTTCAGGGGTACAAATTTGTGAAGAACTCGCACGTACGGCTAATTTTTCGGTGACCTTGGCTTGTAGTAAAAATAAAAATTTCCCTTGGACTCTATTTGGTATTTCGATTTATCGTTATATTAAACTATTTAATTTATTTGATATTCGTAGTCGATCAATATTAGGTCGGATTATCTTGTTTATATCAAAGAATAAGGGGGATCCTGCAACGCCACCAACTCCTGCTGAGTTAGAGCGTTGTTATAAAGTAAAATTAATGTCAAAATTAATAAATATTAATAATACGACGGCATGTTTTGATAATGATCAGACACTTAGTTTAAACAATACGACAATCATTTGGTGCACAGGGTTTAAGGTTAATTATAAATCGTTATTTGATAAAGAACTTCACGATAAAATATTGGATTTTAATGGTGCTCCATTATTAAGTTCAAACTTTAAATCGATTAATTATAATTTATATTTTATCGGACTACGGTTTCAACGTTTAGTTTCATCACATGCAATTTATGGTGCTGTACGTGATGCAAAATATTTAGCAAACGAAATTGTTAAAAATATTTCAGAAAAATAACTTGATATCACTAATTATCAGGGGCACTAAATAACTTATTTATTTTACAGCCATTCTTTAAGCCTGTTAAATATATGGGTTTTTATCAATTACTATATTATTCTGCCTTTGCTAGATTGGCTTTGACAGAAATAGTTCGAATTAGTTTTAATATCAAAATAATATTTGGTGTCGAATGTAATACCAGATCAAACATATCTATCGGTTTGCTTAGTGATAATGACAACAGCATTTTAATTTTTTCAAGTAAATGTGGTTCACCAGACATCGGTGCTATTGACATGAATATTGCAGCTATAATTATTAGTGGGTATGGAATTTTATCAAATATTTTCATTTTAGTGTTCCGTATATTTAAATTTATTTGTTATTCGACTATTATAACTCGAGTCGCATCGAGTCGTAATGTGGCATTATTAATATAGTCTCGCATTTTACTTTTAGTTTCTCGTAAATGCTCTACTTCGTCTTCTCTAATGTTTGGGTTTAATTTTTTTAGTGTTGTTAGTCTATCAATTTCAAAGTCCATTTTAGTATTAACATTATGATGACTGGTGTCTAAAATATTCTTTAATTGTGAATTTGCAAGTATTGATGATTTTTCTAGCAGCACATTGATTAATTTTGACATGCTAATCACCAACTGGTTAGCTGCAGCCTTTGAAACAGGTTCATGGCTTAAATAAATATCTTGATTAGAAAATAACGGTGATACATCTTTTGCAGTATTATCAATTACTATGTGAATTTGTTTTTTTGGAAAATATTGTCCCATTTTGTAAAACTTTGGTGCGGCATAATCTATTACAAATAAACACTCAATTAACATGCTTCCTGATTTTATTGCCTTATGTTTTATCAATGAAACTGCGGTATTGCCTAACTCACTTCCAGATATCATATCGATGATTGCAGTGACCATAGGGTGTTCCCATGTGACGTAATCAACGTCTTCATGCTTGAGTGCAGTATTTCGTTCAAATGTTATTGTCTTGCCATCGGCCGGTAATAACGGAAAGTGCGCGGTATGCATATGATCGCTTGGACGTATAATATATTGTCCTAATGAATGGTCTTCAAAATCGACACCATAACAACCAAACACATGTTCCATGTACTCTTTTAGATCGTCGGGGCTTGCGTTTTTATTTATGGAGTCTATAATTTTGGTCGAGATATGTTTTCGATGTGAATTTAATTCAAGTAGTTTGTCTCGACCCGATTGTAATGATTTATTTAACTCCTGTAACTTTAAATTAGTTTTGCTTATGATATTGTTTAAATTGTTTTGATCTTGGTTATTGTTGGCCAATAGCGAGGACAAGTCATTATAATACTCATTATATATAGTTTGTCCTGCAGGACATGTTTTTACAAACGCATTTAACCCTTCATTATACCATCTAAATAAATATTCTTGGGTAGAACCTTTTAAGTACAAGGCATGAATTTGAACGTCATGTTGCTGCCCAATTCTATCGAGTCTACCAATTCGCTGTTCTAGTAAGTCTGGAATTAAAGGTAAGTCAAATAATATTAAATGATGTGAAAATTGAAAATTTCTACCCTCACTACCAATTTCTGAACATACTAATGCTTGACTGCCCGATTCGGGATCAGCAAAAAAAGCGGCTGATTTGTCGCGCTTAATAATGCTCATGTCTTCGTGGAACATGGCTAGGTTTATGCCGTAGCGAGTTTTTAATGCGAGCTTAATGTCTTCAGCAGTGTCGCGGTGCGCGCATATAATAAGAATTTTTTCTGGCTTTAATGCTGTTAAAGTTTCATAAAGATATTCTATTCTTGGATCAAATTGCCACCACGCTAATTGAGCTGAATTCTCTGAGAGTGAATAGGGGATATCAGGATATTGATTGTCTAAAATACTATGATCTACATTATTAATGTTGGTGTCGTCACGATTATTGTGCTGTTGACTGGATAGTAAATCTTTATATTGAACAGGGTAGTCCAATGCTATGGCATGTAATTTTCTGTCAGGAAATCCTTTAACACCAAAACGACTATTTCTGAAGAGACATCGACCAGTGCCGTGCTGGTCAATTAATTTATCGATAAGTGGATCTATAAATTCATTGGTTAACTGTCCGGCTTTTTCATATTCTTGGTATTTAGTTAATGTTATCGCCAAACTGGAGTCAGAAAATTGCAGTTGTAAATTTTGACAATCGGTATCGGTAATTTCAGCCGCATCGAGGATTTTATTAATAACGGTTACAATTTCAAAGTAACGGGATTCTTCTTTTATGAATTTATTTAAATCGTGATAGCGGATTGGATCTAATAGTCGTAACCGAGCAAAGTGACCACTTTGACCTAATTGCTCCGGCGTTGCTGTTAGTAGTAATACGCTTGAGGCTATTTTTGCTAATATATCAACCAATAAGTATTCGGCACTAGGTTGTTGTTCAGACCAGAATAAATGATGTGCTTCATCGACAATAAGCATATCCCATTGGCAGGCTATAATTTGTTGCGCTCGTTTTGGATTTTCTGAAAATTGCTCTAATGAACAAAGTACTAATTGCTCGGTTTCAAATGGATTAATCTCTGGGTTATTTTCTTCTATACCCAAACAGCGCTCTTCGTCAATCAAACTAAATCGTAGATTGACACGTCGTAATAATTCAACAAGCCATTGATGAATTAAGGCTTCCGGTACAATTATGAGTATTTTTTGTACAGCTTCTGTTAAGTACTGCTGATGTAGTATCAGGCAAGCTTCAATGGTTTTTCCAAGACCCACCTCATCAGCGAGTAAAACACGTGGTGAGAATCGATTGGATACTTCACTGGCGATATAGAGTTGGTGTGGAATAAGGTCAATTCTGGCACCACTGAGTCCATAGGTGGGGGATTGTTCGATAGTGTCTTTAAACACCAAGGTTCGATAACGTAAGGCGAACCATTTTTCAGCATCGATTTGCCCTGTAAAAAGTCGATCCGTGGCATTATTGAGTTTTGTGTGATGATTAATTTGAGTTTCTTCGATCCACGCGCTATTACCACTCGTATCTTCAGTTAAGTAGTGATAATTATCATCAATAACTTTTAGAGCTCGAATAATCAGATGCCGTTGTTCAAGATCTTGTATCTCATCGTCTTTTTTAAAAATGATTCTGGCTAATGGTGCATTAGCCAGTGCATAGGTGCGTGTTTCATCACAGGAAGAGAAGCTAACAGTGACTGTGCGTTGTTCTACTTGAATAATTGTTCCGAGTCCGAGATCAGATTCAGTTTCACTTATCCAGCGTTGTCCTATAACAAAATTGCTCAAGTGTTATCCCTATGTTTTATCTACATCAAAAAGTGGGCATTGTACCGTTTTTCTGGCTTAAACATAATGCTAAATAGTACAAATTATTTACTTGATATTGTTCAGATTGTCGAAATTAATCTACTATATCTGTTATAAGTCACTAATATACGATGGTATTTATAACAAAATGGTGTGATATTTGTGGGACCAATTGAGCTATTTCATGAAAAATTGAAATTACAGAATTTTAAGCACGACAGCGCACAAGAACGTGCTGTGCAGCAAATCCAAAAACTGTATGACGATATATTATCTCGACCACAAATTCGACCAACGTGGTGGCGAAAAATATTAAATCAAGATACAACACCCGTGTGTGGTTTGTATTTTTGGGGAGGCGTTGGTCGTGGTAAAACATTTTTGATGGATTGTTTTTTTGAAGTTCTACCAATTCAAAACAAGCGGCGGATTCACTTTCATCGTTTTATGCTTGAGATCCATGAGCAGCTACGTGATTTACCAAAAACACCAAATCCATTACCCATTGTTGCAAAAATGATAGCTGATGAAGTTCGAGTATTGTGTTTAGATGAGTTTCATGTACATGATATTACTGATGCAATGTTATTAACCGGTTTGTTTAAATCATTATTTGAAAATGGTGTGACATTATTTGCAACGTCAAATGTTAAAATAAACGATCTTTACAAAAATGGTTTACAACGAGAATTGTTTTTACCAACGATTGACTATCTTAATAAAAATACTAAGGAGTTTGAGTTATTAGCGAATGAAGATTTTCGTTTGTTGCAGTTAGAAAAAAGTGGTACCTATCATATTGATGGTGATCTAAAGAAAATCATGACAGAGCACTTTCGAAATTTAGCGCCAGCTAGTAGTAGTTATGGCGAAGATATTATTATAAACCATAGAAAAATTGCCACGGTTGCGTTGGCAAATGATGTTGTTTGGTTTGAATTTTCTTCAATATGTATGCAAGCTCATGCAGCTCCTGATTATTTAGAGATAGCTCAAACTTTTCATACGGTGTTAATCAGTGATGTTCCGGTGTTGACTGAATCTGAAGATGATGCGGCTAAACGATTTATACATTTAATCGATGCATTATACGATCATAAAGTAAAATTAGTGGTAACTACAAGTGTACTACCCATTGAGTTATATACCGGGAAAAGGCTTAAATTTGCTTTTGAACGAACGATTAGTAGATTAACCGAAATGGCCAGTAATAAATATTTGGCAATGCCGCATATTATTTACAATTAATATGAATGTAAAGACTAAAAAATATGATTATATTTTAGCAATTGATCAAGGTGGTCATGCAAGCCGAGCTACAGTTTATAACTCAAGTGGGAAAATAATAACCAGTGCTAGTTGTAATATCTCAACTCAGCATGTTGAGGTAGATGGTAGCGAATATATTCAACACGATGCTACTGAAATTGTTGAATCAATACATTCTGTCATCTTGAGTTGCATGAATTTTTTAGGTGCTACTAAAACAGCTAAAATTAAAGCCGGACTTGCAACACAACGTTCTACTATTGTGTGTTGGAATTATATTACTGGTCAAGTATTATCAAAAGCAATTAGCTGGCAAGATACTCGAGCATCAAAATTTATTACTCACTTTAAAGATGATAGTGCATTAATTAAATCAAAAACGGGTTTGTTTTTATCTGCTCATTATGGTGCGAGTAAAATCAAGTGGTGCCTTGATAATTTATCTGCGGTACAACATGCGCTAGAGTGTAATGAATTATGTATCGCACCGTTATCGAGTTATTTGATATATTCATGTACAGCGGGATCTAAGCGTGTAGTTGATACGGCAAACGCGACAAGAACATTATTATACAATTATACGTCATTAGACTGGGATGAAGAGCTACTCAGTTTATTCGCTATTCCCAAGTCGGTACTTCCGAAATGCGTCACCTCAAAATACGATTACGGTCAGTTACTGAATTGGGATGGGCTATGTGATGTTCAACTGTGCACGGGGGATCAGTCTGCCGCGGTATTGGCACATGGCATCCCTGCAGAAAATGAATTTACGGTTAATATTGGAAGTGGAGCATTTGTATTAAATATCAATAAAAAAACTAATGTTGCTACACCGATATTATCTACTTGCATCTATACTGATAGTGACACTAGAATAAATGGTTGGGAAGGTACTGTAAATGGCGCTGGAACGGCATTAGATTGGTTTCAAAAACAAAATCCAACTATTAACATTTATGAACACCTATCAAATTGGTTACGACACGATGAGGGTATTATACCTTTATTTATAAATGGCATCTCGGGTGTTGGATCGCCATATTGGTTAACGGGCATTGAGTCGCGTTTTATTGGTGAGGCTAAATTAGCTGCTAAAGCGATTGCAGTGATTGAAAGCATTGCGTTTTTGATTACCGAAAATATTAATTTAATGAAATCCATGCCATTTAATGTCATTAAAATTACCGGTGGGTTATCTATTTTAGATGGGCTTTGCCAAAAAATAAGTAATTTAACTCAAATGACAGTTATTCGAAGTCATGATAAGGAAGCAACATTATTAGGAATCGTTTTTTTATTAAGTAATTCCAATTTTGTTAGTCGATTAGATAACAATTTTAAAAAAAATCGAGACTTTAATATTAAAAATACCGAACAATTTCTTCCTGTATTCGATTCGTTATTAAATAGTCGGTATGTGCGTTGGAAAAAAGAGATGCAAAATGAAACATAATATTCCTAAATTAGTTGCTCATCGTGGTTTTGCAAAAGCATATCCTGAGAACAGCTTGTTAGCAATTACATCCGCATTTGAGCTTGGTGCCGGGTTTGTCGAAATTGATATTCAATGTTTAAATGATGGTACTGTAGTTATTTATCACGATGATAATATGCAGCGTGTCTCGAATGTCGATAAAAATATAATGACATTAAACAAAGAACAGGTGTTGCAATATAACGCATCGGAGACATCACGTTTTGGGGATAAGTTTGTAAATAACAAAATAACCCTGTTGGCTGAATTGGTTGCAGTGCTACAAAAATATAAAAATGGTCAATTGTTAGTAGAATTAAAGGATGAATCCTTATCACAGTTTGGAATATCAACGGTTGTGGATAACGTCTATAAGGATCTAAAATCTGTATGGTCGCAGATTATTATAATTTCTTATAATATTGATTCGTTACGTTACTCAAGAGATAAGTATCATTGTGATGTTGCTTGGGTACTTACTACATGGGATGATGCAAGCCATAACATCGCTAACGCGTTTGAGCCGAATATGATTATAACGAACTACAAGAAAATTAACTTTGATACCGATGGCCTTTGGCAAGGGCCTTGGCAATGGGTAACTTATGAAATAACCGATGCTGATCATGCGATAGCGTTATATGACAAAGGTATTGATTTAATTGAAAGTATGGATGTTGGTGGTTTATTGCAAGATAATCGACTTAAATTGAGCAAATGTGAACATTAAACACTATGACATCACGATAATCGGTGCAGGAATTCATGGTGCAGGTGTCGCGCAAGCGGCAGCTGCAAAAGGGCATTCTGTTTTACTCCTAGAAAAAAATAAAATAGCGGGGGGAACTTCCAGTCGTTCGAGTAAATTAATTCATGGTGGTTTGCGTTATCTTGAACATTTTGAATTCAGGCTAGTATTTGAATGTTTACGTGAGCGACAAACTCTGTTGTCAATTGCACCTGAATTGGTCAAATTAATTCCCGTTTTTATTCCTGTATACAAAAAATCTTTTCGTTCCCGGTTTATGATTCGAATTGGCTTAATATTTTATTCAATGCTTGGTCGTTTTAAAAAAAACACATTTTTTAAAAAAGTTGCTAAATCTAAATGGCATGAGCTAGATGGTCTCGAAACTAAAGATTTGCTAGCAGTTTATCAGTTTTATGATGCTCAAACTGATGACGTAAAACTTACTCAAGCGGTGATAAATTCCTCAATTGAACTTGGTGCAAATGTTGTTGTTCCTTGTGAGTTATTGCGGGTAGATTACAATAGTAACGGTTATGATATTACCTATATGGAGGAAGATGCTGTTATAGATTGTACTTCAAGAGTAATCATAAATGCTGCTGGGCCATGGATAAATGAAGTTTTAAAGTTAATTTCTCCTAATGAGGCGAAAATTAATATTGATCTAGTTCAAGGCGCTCATATTATTTTAAATAAAAAAATGCAAAAAGGAGTTTACTATGCAGACTCTCCTGCGGACGGTAGAGCAATTTTTTTCATTCCTTGGAAAGGTCAAACTCTGGTAGGAACGACTGAAACTTTATTTAACGGTGACATCGATAATGTTGAACCGTTGGATAAGGAAGTTGATTATTTATTATGTAACTATAATTACTATTTCTCAAGATCAAAACCGCAGGTACGTGCAGACATTGTATCTAAGTTTGCAGGTTTACGGGTTTTAATGAACAGCAAAGACATTGCATTCAAGCGCAGCAGGGATACTTTTTTATTGGCGAATGATAAGAATAAACCCAGTTTAATTACAATTAGTGGTGGTAAGTTAACGTCATACCGCTATACAGCTGAACGAGTGATGAAAATGCTCAGTGTTATTTTACCCAGTGACCCAAAATTGGGAGCGACAAAAAATATTAAATTACACTATCCTGATTAATTGGAATTGTATTTTATCACAATTAGTATATTATTATATAATTGAGAACTAATTCTCGTTATTAAACAATCAAATACGAAATACTATTAAGGGCTAGCATTAAATTAAGTTACGCTATATTCTATAGCTAACTTCATATTTATTTTTAGCGATTTTGCCTTAATTAATTTAAAAGCTATTTTGAAGTTAGCTAAATAATCGTGCCTAGGAGGGTATATGTTTGATATGGATCAAATTAAAAAGAATGTTGTGAAATGGAGTAAACCAGAAGATGAAGAAAATCACACTAGTGCGGTACCTTCTGAAACTAAATCAGCAATCACGCCAACGGCGACATCGGCACCTGCTCGAATCAAATCCTCATCAAATGTACCGGCGACTATCGGTTCCTCCATATATTTTAAAGGCGAGTTATCCGGTGAAGAAGATTTTATCATTCAGGGTAAGGTTGACGGTGAAATTAAATTACATAAAAATAATTTAACCATTGGTATTGATGGCGTAATCAATGCCAATATTACTGCAAATATTATTATTGTTGAAGGTCAGCTAAACGGTGATCTGTTTGGTAGCGAGAACGTAGTTATTAGAAAAACAGGCAATGTTTTAGGTAACATTGTTTCACCTCGAGTCACTCTTGAAGATGGTGCCAAATTTAAGGGTAGTATTGAGATGGATCCAAAAGACAATAATTCAAATAACAAGAGTGGTTCAAATAAAGCCAATCATTAATTTTTATGGAATACCTTGAACTAACAAGAATCAATGGCTGTGAAGAGTCATTGGTACTGGATAATTGTCGGCCTTTTAAGATCATTACTGAAAAATTATCAGTTGAAACTAAGAAAACGATATTGGATTTGGGTAATGCTAATAATAACAATCTGAGTTATTTTTCTGATTACTATTGCAAAATTTTTATTGAAGATTTATTTTCATCTATTTTAAAGGATGATGCGAACAATTCCAATAATACTGAAGACGGCACTAAAATACCTGATTATAGTAATATGTTTTATTGTGGTAATCATTCCGATGAAAAGGTCGACATAATTCTTTGTTGGGAATTGTTAAATTATATTCCTAGAGAGACTATTCGTTTTTTTATAGAGGCGTTACTTAAATTATCTCAAAAAGAGACTTTAGTTCATGCCTTTATAGCAACTCAGAGTGCAATGGCAGACTTACCGCTGGAGTACACGATTAAAAACGAGTTAACTATGGAACGAATTACGACTAGCTCAAATCGAATAAAATCGCCCAGATACAATCAATTGCAATTATTCAAATTTATGCCTGAATTTAAAGTAATAAAATCAATTTTGCACCGAAATGGAATGCAAGAATATCTGTTTAAAATTGTCTAATTATTTTTTAGTTTAGCTATTAAATTAGCCATAAAAATAGTGCCACTCTGTTTTTGTCATGCCGTTTAATTGAGCCAAAAAATTATCAGTGGGTACAGCTAGTTCGGCTTGTATTCCATAAAATAATATTGCGGTATTAAAAAAACCCGCCGTTTTCTTCCAGTCTATATCCGTAATATTGAGTGTTTGCTGGCATTCTGGACAATTAGCTTTAAGTTCTGAGTTTTTTTCCCAGTTGGATATTAAATTACGCCATTCCGATATTTTAGTTCTACATTTTGGACAAACCGCCTTTACACCAAAGTCTGTGTTTTTAAAGCAGACGGTTTCTGTACTGCAATAAAAATGGATATAGTTTAAATCTGCTATAGTATTATTTAAGTCACTTGAGGTTAATTTTTTTTGAGGTTCAAAATTTAAATAGGGCGAACAGCCTAAAAAACTAATATGTTGCAGGTAATTATCGCCAGCAAAAAAATAATGGGGATTGGTCTCTATAATAGTTTTATTAATTATGCCTAGATCGTACAAGGTTTTAATTATGGTATTTTTATATTGAGATAAGTCTATTTGACGAATCGGTTTTATAACTAAACAGTTCAATTTTGCCACTCATTATGAATAATTCTATTGAATCTATATTATCACAACTGGATACTGAGCCGCGTTTATTGGAGATTGTTTCTACAAAAAATGGGGTGTTATTGATAGAAGAGACCGAACTCTACCGTTGGATTAGAGACCAAGGTAATGCTTATTATAGTATTTTGGATAAGTTGCAACCTGCACGCTTGGTATTACCCTATTTACAATCAATGACGGCAGTCTTACTGTTTTTGGATAAACCAAAAAATACTTTGTTACTCGGTGCAGGTGGTGGCGCACTGTTACGATTTTTAACACACTATATTCCAGATAATTCAACTATAGCGATTGATTATGATGAGTTTTTAATAAAGATGACTCGGAAGTATTTTATATCGGATTTATCAAAAAATTATGAAATAACCAAAAGTGATGCTTTAAAATATTTATCGTGTTGTTCAAATGAAAATTTCGATCTAATTTTTGTTGACTTGTTTTCACGTGGAGCGATTCCTTATTTTTTTTATACGACTGAATTTTATGAATATTGTAAGAAATGTTCAAGTGGCGGGGTAGTTGTTTTTAATTTAATCATTGATGGTGAGGCTGATTTTAAGGTAATAATGAAACTATTATTATTGGTATTTAACAATCGATGCTTGTGTTTAACTGTAAAAGATTATAAAAATATTGTTGTTTTAGCATTTAATTATGATTTAAAAATAAATTCAAATCTAGTGGATTTACGACTTAAATGCGATGAGCTTCAAAGAAAATATAAAATCAATTTTTCTGAACTGCTAGATGAGATCGAATTAACTAATGTTAGTAGCACTAATACATTATTGTTTTAAGTTTCTTTATGATAAATATTCTTGGTGATAAGTACAGTTGAAATTAAACCAATTGCGACAGCAAACCATAATGATGTCATTCTAATAATAATTGGTGCAATAACGACAATTTCTTTTGGAGCACCAAAAGAATATAAGAAAACGCCCATTACTATTTCAGTACTGCCTATACCACCTGGTATAAATGATACGGCTCCTGCTATTATTGCGATTGAATAAATACTTATTGCAATGTGTATTGGTATCGTAAACCCAAGTTGATTCAATAATATATAAAAAGCTGTTCCTTGTATGGTCCATGCAATCACACCTAATACTGCTCCTATGGACAATGATTTAATTTGCAGTAGTGTTTTGGCGTGAGACGATAATGAAATCAAAGAGTCTAATAGACTTTTAATTTTTTTTGAATGGAATTTGTCGCAAAAAAAATGTGATATCTTAGGTAAATAATTGGATTTTATTAGAATGATAATGAGTAATATAAATAGACTCAATAGAATGATAAAAAAATTATAATCACTATGCTGAAATAACAGCATACTAGACAGGCTAGTTACAACCATTAAATCAAGCAAGCGCTCAGTAAAAAATGCGGCAATACTTTTGGAATAGCTTACGCCGTGATTGTATAAGTAGAGCGAGCGAATAGTTTCACCTACTTTTGCTGGTGTAATGGTTAATGCAAAAGCGGATAAATAATATAATATGTGTTGTCTATGCGGTATTGAGTATTCCAGCTTTGTTATGTAATAGTTCCAGCGGAGATACCGTAGTGCATAACTTGTTAATGAACAAGAAATCAATCCTAACCAACCAGATAGCGTTATTTGTTTTACAAGTTGGACACTATCGTTCCATCCAAGATAAATAACAGAGCCTAGGTACAGTGATATCGCAATGATTATGGTTAAAATAATCGATTTTATGTGCTGTTGTATTAACATAGAGTAATTTTGTATTCGTGATAAAATCGAGTAGTATATAGCACTTATGCTATTGAGATAACTAATGGCTTAATATAATCGAGCAGGTATTTCACCGAGCTTATTTTTAAAAAACAATTTTAATTAATAAGGTATTTTTATGGCATCAACAATTGATGAATTAACGATTGATTACAGCGAAGATGATAAGTTAATAATTCGACAATTAGATAAGGAAGTTCTTACTAAAGGAGCGTGGTCGACTGTGATTTACCGATTTGAAGAATGGAATCGGACCAAAGAAGAATATGGACCAAATAAGTATTCGATTCGTCGATATCAAAAACGTAATGATGAATACCGTCAAAAATCGAAGTTCAATATTACCAATCGCGGACAAGCTGAAAAATTAATCACTATTTTACAGCGTTGGTTGGATGAAAACCCTGAAGAAAAAGTGGAAAAATAAGTTACTGTGTATGGCCTATGGCTGTTAAAACTGCAGTTTGTGTGAATTTTAAACATTTTTTGGTGTCTTATTGCTATAGATAAGAGCCGTCTCTATAACTAGGGTTAATAACTTAATATTTTGCACAGTAGTTATGTCTTTGGCTTGGTTAATGCATCTTATTTATTAACTAGATAAGAGTAAACTACTATGAATACGGCAACGAAACTAATGCGTAGTTATATTAGACATCCTTCGGATATTCCGCTTGAATATAAGCTTGAATCCGTTGCTGATACCGCCACATTAAATTTAAATAATGTCAGTTATGGTGGTGTCTCGTTTAATTCTGATGATCCTATTAAAATTGGGGCTGTTATTGAGCTTAAAATTTTGTTTGTGCAACCCGAATTTGTGAGCAAATGCCAGGTTACGTGGTGTCAGTTTGAAAACGGATATTATGTGGTTGGTGCCATGTTTTTAGAACAAAATGACGTATACATGGCAAGAATGGTTGAACAAATTTGTCACATTGAGCATTACAAGAATGAAGTTCAACGGCGCGAAGGTCGAATTATGAGCGGAGAGCAGGCTGCAAATGAATGGATCGCAAAATTTGCGCAAAATTTTCCGACACTGAATTAAATTAAACTAATGTGAACTAAGTTATTAATTTATAAAATATTATTTCCAATTTGAGGCCAATAACAGGTAATATTCAGTAATAAATGAATTGAAATATTAACTGATAGTTTATTATTTGTATGGAAAGACGAAAAGTACTAGGTTATTTATCAGCCGTAGGCATTGTAGGTTTAATTGGCAATCGACTGCTGAATATTGGTGGTGATGTCGTTGACGCGCCAATAGCCATTCCTGAAAAATCTAAGGATGTTATTCCCTTAGCAACTACCGCAACGGTAGTGAGTGTTCCAAGTAAAAAATCAATTATTGAACCACCTAAAAGTAGTGAAGAAGCTTCGGATATTGAGGTGGTTGACTATTTATACAAAATTCAACACTTTGAAAAAGATTTTAAATCCGATGTTTTTCTCGATAGTGAAAGATTTTTCGATTTGAAACGTTTATCACGACGATTAAATCGCGCACAGACCGTGATTGGATTTATGAACTTTAGCATTCTGGATTTTCCTCTACTTATTCAATATTCTAAAAACTATTCAGCAATTGGCAAATTTACGGATTCAGAGATATCATTAATTGAAGAACTGGTGACTCGCTCAGCGTCGGATTATGGCTTCTTTGGGGATAAATTAATAACGAATATTAACGATAAGATATCAAAGCGTAATCTGAATAAAATATCGAACTCGGGACAATACCTTTACAAAAATGAAGCGATCAAGTTGTATAAAAGAATTCAGGATGATGTTGGGGAGCATGTTATTTTAACCTCGGGAGTTCGAGGGTTAATGAAACAGCTGCAATTATTTTCTGCTAAGGCGGTTAAAACCGGTGGTAATTTGTCACGAGCGTCCCGTTCACTTGCGCCACCAGGGCACTCCTATCATGGCATTGGAGATTTTGATATCGGCGATATTAGTTTAGGTAAATTAAATTTTACCGAAAAATTTTCTGATACGGATATTTATAAAAAACTGGTTGATTTGGGATACATAAAAATTCGATATCGAACCAATAATCCGTTTGGCGTTCGTTATGAACCATGGCATATAAAAGTGAGTTAAAAGTGATTAAATTATTAAAATTTAGTGTCATGTTATTTTTGGCATCTTCTGTTTTGCCTAACATTGGATATACTGATAATTCTGTAAAAAAACTGCAGTTTAGTTTGCATAAATTAAATTCATCGGTAGCTGGCCCCAGAATTTTGGTTCTTGGTGGTATTCAGGGGGATGAACCTGGTGGTTTTAATGCCGCGTCCTTGTTAGTGACAGATTACACCATTACAAAAGGATCGGTTTGGGTTGTTCCTAATTTAAATTTTGAAAGTATTATTAAGCGTTCGAGGGGTGTTCATGGTGATATGAACCGAAAATTCTCACACATCAAACGCTCAGATCCTGAATATCAGGCGATTCAAAAAATTAAATCTTTAATTGTTGATAATAATATTGATATTATTTTAAATTTACATGATGGTAGTGGTTTTTATCGTACTAAATATTTAGATAGGTTGCATAACCCTAATCGATGGGGGCAAAGTATTATCATTGATCAAGATAATATTAAAGCCGACAAGTTTGGAGATTTACAAAATATTGCAGATACGGTTATGTCATCAGTCAATAAACGTATTTTAAATAAAAAACATCATTATGCGGTTAAGAATACCTGGACTAAAAATGGTGATGTTGAAATGGAAAAAACACTGACATATTTCGCCATTAAAAATTCTAAACCCGCTTTTGGAATTGAAGCTAGCAAAACTTTTTTAACCCATCAACGTGTTTTATTTCATTTGTTAGTGGTTGAAAGTTTTATGAAAAAAATTGGAGTTAATTTTCAAAAAGAATTTAAATTAACTGAAAATAAAGTCTATGAGCTTTTGAATAACAATATAAAGTTAAGTTTATATGAAAATCACCTGCAATTTGATATAGCTAAAGCTCGGAAAAAAATTGGTTATGTACCAATGAGTAAGAACGAACCATTAAAATTTACTTCGAATAATCCTTTGGTCGTTATAACATCGTCGAAATCTAAAAAATATAAGGTAAATTTTGGAAATAGACAACTTACGTATTTGGAACCTGAATATTTGGATTTTGATTATAAACTATCAAAAGTTGAGTTTGTTGTGGATGGCGATCTTATCAATATTGAAATGGGTACTCGAGTAAACGTCAAGAGTAGTTTTATTGTTCATCCTATTAACGGATATCGTGTAAATGTTATAGGTTATCGTAATAAGCTTTCTCGAAATGAAAGCGGTTTTTTAATTAAAAAGTCTTATATTAATAAACGCTTTTCTGTAGATAAAACAGCTAATGTTTTTAGGGTTGAGTTTTATGAAGGTAAAAAATTTAGTGGTATGATACTTGTTGAGTTTAAAAATACTTCTTATACCTCTCGAGATTCTCATTTATTATTAAATGTTATGTAGTTTTGAATTTGCTATTGTAAAAAAATACAGTTCGCCATACTCATGTCGTCCTGGTCTTAGATTTTTATAATTTGTAATCATGATTATTGTTTTTAATATTTCCGGTTTAGAACGTTCTCTGAACGTTGAGTCCTATTGAAATTGGCTTTGGATCAATATCGTGTTGGGCTATGTCTATATATTGCTTAATGCCTTTATCAGGATTCATCAAAGTAGTTGACTGTAATGAGTGTATCCTTGCATCCTAGGTAAGGGCTATATTATTTAATTTACCTCTAAACTGTATATGTACTTCAGTGTCGGAGGAGCTAATTAATTTATAATCCATTATTTTGATTTGTGTTTGCTTCGTATCTCAAAATTAACAACGGATTGAATAATATCATCATACGGATATTCTTCTATAGAGCGAAAGTTATTAATGGCATTTTTTAATAGTATTATTATATTATCAATGTTCCTTTTATCGCTAGAATTTGTAAGGTCTATTGCATTTTGTAAGCCCAATAATCCTCCTACTTGTATTTTAATTTCTTTTTTATGCGGTAGAGGGCCATCTATTTTTGTTTGTTTTAATGCAAAACGTGCATGATCACGAAGTGTGGAAAGAAACAATAGGCACTTTTCTTTTGATTCCTGGTTGTTGCATTTAACACCTTCACGACTCGCTAATAAAAACTTGATGGCATACTGACACGAACAGCGTTTAGCCGTTATTGATTTTTCGAAACAACATCGATCTGGATTGAGTTGTTTGTAGGTAGCGCGAAAATAATCTTCATCCATAATCTTAATTTGGTAAGCAAAATACCTATTTTTCCCACTCTTTTACTATTGATGCTTCACGTTTCTCAAAAAGTTTTTCTTCTGCATCGAGCTCGGTATCAGCAAATATAACTTTTATAGTAATATTGCTATCAGCGGGTAATTCACTTCGGGTGTTTTTAGCCGAGTTTTTAGCTTCTTTGAAGACCTCGAATTGTGTGAGTAGCTCAAGGTTTTTGACAATATCAGTAGGGCCGGGTGAAATTTTGTAGATGTAATAAGGCATAATATGTGTAGTTTCGTTAGTTTAATTTAAAGTACCATTTTATTAGTCTCGTTAACGATATTCAAGATGAATATAGTGCTAAAATAGTGGTTTTTTTTGTGGGGCTTATATGAGTAATTTGACTAAATCTGTTTTAATCATTATGGAACGAGGCGGATACCCTAATTTTTCTGCTCTTATTAACCAAGCTGGTTATCACGTTGCTATCGAAACAACAATGCGAAAAGCAATGGTGCAATTAAAAAAGAATACACCAAATGTCGTTATTGCTGAATTTAATTTTCAAACGGATTTTCGAGATCGAAGTAGTAATTTAGAATCATTAATGGCGACATTACAGCGATTTCCGAGTGTCAAAGTCATTGTATTCTACGAAAAGGAACATTTAGCACATTTTAAGCGTTTACAAGAGTCTTATGATTTTCACTGCGCTTTAGATTTTCCGATTTCTGAAGAAAAATTAGAAGCCTGTTTATTGGCTATTTGTTAATAATGGCCGTTAGAGAGGCTAGGCATCTATATCGGGAATTAACTTACTTTCGATAAGGACGATATTGTCTTTTAAGACAAGCTTACGCTTTTTGAGTCTTTTTAACAGAATTTGATCAATGTTGGTACCGAGCGATAAATTGGTAATAACATCATCTAAATCTCGATGCTCTAACTTCAAATCTTGTAATCGTTCTTTTAATAGTGTTGTTTCATCATTATTTAGCATGGTTTAGATAATAGCATTAGTTGAAAAAAGGGTGTTAATAATTACTTATTTTTTGACTGGTTATAATGCGACATTCTACAGTCAGTAAGTATAGATTAGCACTAATTTATGACTCAATATTGTGGGTATAATAGGATATAATAACATAAGAGTTAGTTAATATTATAAAGAGCAGAAAATAGAAACAGTCTTGTGCTTTATTACCGATTCAATGTAATAAAATTATTTTCTCAAGTTTTGGTGTAAATAGATATGTTGAATATAGATAAAGATGAACGAGTTAACTTAACCGTTAATATTATGACTGAGTTGGACGCTTGGGGGCTAACGGCAGATGAATTAGTTCGAGTATTGCAATTGCCTGACGGTATTCCCAAGCGAGCGTTACGCAAGTATCGTGAGAATACCTCATTCCCTGAAGATGAAGCACTCAATGGCCGGCTAGAACATTTGATTGGGATCATAAATGCACTTAGAACGAGTTATCCGCATAATAAAAATATGGGGTCGTTTTGGATGAAGCAGGGAAATAAACGTTTTGGAAATAAGGCACCTATCGCATTTATTCGGGCCGAAGGGTTAAATGCATTAATCGCAATACGTAAACATCTCGATTGCTCCTATATGCCAGATTGATTATTTATTAGTAGGTTTCTCATCTGTTTTCATAATACTGTCTAGTTTTACTACCACTGAGCTTTTTGGTTCATCAACAAAATGTGGGCGCATTTTTAACTCGCGACCTGATGCTGCTGCTAGTTCAGATTCTCGAGCAGTAATTAATGATAGGCAATCACGAATACCCATAATGGTGTTTTCAGAAAGTGGGTGTTTTAAGCCCGGTTGGATATGCGTATCACGCGCAACATCGGTTAATACGCGTTTCATTATACGTAAAATTTTTTCTTCAGTGCTGATTTCTGTTTTGTCCATTATTACATTCTCGTGGCTATCTAATGCCGGTATTTTGCCACAATTAGGTCAATATTGATATTTGAAAAATCGGTGTCAATTAATATAAATTAGTTAAACAGCTTGTTATTTATTCATAATGACTATACTTAATCATGAAGACATGGTTGGCGTAGTAAAAAATGAATTAATTAACGCAAAAGCTAGCTGTCTTTTAAATTGTTAAGTCTTTGATTTTGAAAGATGTGTGTTTGATTTAGTGTTATTTTTACATTATTAATAATAGTGAGTTTAAGGAGAGAGTGATGACTGATATGTTAAATTATATACGTGATGGTGAAGCATATGAGAAAGACCCAAATGGTAATTTAGCAGAGTTAGATCCATGGTCTGAAAGCATTGCTGAAGATTATGCTAAACATGAAAATATTAAATTAACTGCCGAACATTGGGATGTTATACATTTTATACGTAACTACTATAAATTATGTGGTTCAGTTCAAAATGCGCGAGCATTAACAAAAGTGCTAGATAAACAATATGTGAAAGAAGGTGGTATTAAGAAGTTATATAAACTGTTTCCGCACGGACCGGTTACTCAAGCAAGTAAAATTGCAGGTCTGCCTGTTCCTTCTGCAAGTTGTGATCCTAGCTTTGGCTATATACACTAAATATTTAAATGCTTAAATAATTTAGGGTTCTAGATGGTTTTATCAAATACGGATTTTATACAAGATGATAAGTGTGCATTTAATAGTACACTTATTTCTGAACATTATAATTGCTCAAATGCAACAAATGTTGTTCGGCGGGGTGGTAACGAAGTTTCCTGTTGTAATGTAGATGCCTCAAAAAAATGCGAATATGTTTATAATAAATTAAAAAAAACTGCAATAATTGCTTTTGATGATGTTGTTGATGATGATTTATTAAATATGCCCCATGGTGTTATGGTTAAAATTCAGCATGGTGGTTTATTGGGAATAAATAAACTTGTTAATCAAGATGAAAGCACTATAACCGATATTTCAAAGTTAATTTCTGATAGTGAGTTACAATTTAAAACACTTGATGAAATCCCCTATGTATCAACGATAGATTTTATAACATCGTATAAAATTAGAAAACGTCGTAAATAATTTCATTATTAGGCTGGTACATAGTCAAACTGTATATGGTTAGTTTTATACAGTAAACTTATTTTCTTTACCATTCTATCAACTGTGTTTTTCCCTGCAGATAAATAATAATAGGTTTTACTAAATTCCGATAATTCAGCTTGAAAATTTGTTAATAATTCTTGAATAATTAAATCTTGATTGTCTTTATCAAGATCATAATATTGTTGGTTCTCAATATTGATTTCGACGTGTATTGGAATATAGCGAAAGTTATCAAGGGCATCTTGCCAAGAACGGCATAGATTGTGATGGTAATGTTGCTTACTGTGTGTTGATATTAAAAAAAGAGAAATATTTTCTTGATAGTCGAGTGATATTGCATGTTCAATTAAACTTTTAATTGGTGCGAAGCCACTATCAATAGCAACAAATACGGTTGGAGTTTGGGGTGATTCTTGAAGTTTAAATTGACCATAAGGGCCATTGATATCAATGGTAGCTCCAATTTTAGTATTGTTTAATAATTCGTTACTAAAATCAGAATTGTTTTTACTATTTATATGGAATTCTAAATTTCTATCGTCACAGGGACAACTTGCAATGGGGTAGCAGGCACTAATAGTATTGATGCTCAGCTTAATATTTTGTCCAGCTAAAAAACGCAATGTGTTAGTTCTGGGGGTTTGTAGGTAGATTATTGAAGTATAATTCGATATTGAATTTATTTTTTTTAAACGGGTGCCAATTTCTTGGTAGGGAATATCGATATCATTGGATGCGATATCCGCTTCGAGTACTAAATCTGTGCTAGCGGTACAAGTACACATTAATATATAGTGTTGACTTTTTTGTGCGTTGGTAAAACTAAAATCCTGATGTTTTATAGGTTTTACAGTTCCTATTTTCAGTTTAGCCAGACATTTTCCGCAATTACCATTTGTGCAGCCATAATTTATATTGAAACCCTTGTCTAATGCACTGTCTAATATACTGGTAGTACCATCTAAGATAAATGAATTATTACTTGGTAGAAGGGTTATTGTATGACTCATGAAACAAAGTATAGCGAAACTTTATAGACTGTGTTTTGAAATGGGCTAATTAATTATTATGGTTAACAATACAATGAACCTCGTTACCGGAACCAATGAATTTTACATTATCGAAACTGATCATTGCTGCAACAGCTATACCGCGTCCGTGTGGGTCAAAGGCTCGAGTAGGATCGACTTTTAAATATTGTTTATAATCAAAACCGATTCCTTGGTCTTTGATAGTTAATTTTATACAAGTTTCATCTTGGGTAAATTTAATGGTGGTAAATTTTTCTTTGTATTGATCTTGTTTGAGTCGGTTATTAATTTCGTCTATCCAAGTACCGTTTTTAATTAGTTTGGTTTTTTCAGTGTAAGTAATGCCTAAATTCCCATGTTCAACAGAATTGATGAGTAACTCCGTTATTCCCATAATGACTTTTACCGGGGTAGGGTACAAGTTGGATATCATTTTTGATAAAGTATCAGCTTCTTCTAGTGTTTGAAATCGAAATTCAACCGCATTGATTAATCTGCAAACTCTTTCATACGATAGCGATGTATTATTTATTTCTTTTTGTTTTGCATAGTCCGAAATAGCGGCTTCAACTAGGGACAGTAATACATCACCTTCAAATGGTTTGGTTAAATAATAATAAGCGCCAGCATTGATACCTTCAATTATATCGCTCTTTGATGATGCAGCCGTTTGCATGATGATGGGGATGTGCTTAACTTCGACATCGTTCTTAATGTGAGTTAAAAACTCCATGCCATCCATAACTGGCATCATGCGATCTAATAATATAACATCAATAATATTTTTATTGTCGTTTAATACACTAACACCAATTTGACCGTTCTCAGCTGTCAAAATATTATAAGATTCTTCCTCTAAATGCTCTCGTAGAATTTCAACATTAAAAGGTTCATCGTCAATAATTAGTATGGTTTTATTGTCACTCATACTAATAGCTCGGATAGTGTATTATTTTATACATAGGTGTTAGGGGGAATTAATCCTAATTTTAATTTATAGCAGTTACAAAGATAGTGTAAATACTTGTTCTATATTATATCGACAACGATAGCGTTATCTTTATTTTGCTAAAAGATAATTAAAATTACTTGAAGAATAAATGGTATATTATTTAAATGGATATAATCTAAACTAGATTATAATTACTATCATAACTGCTCATTAACGTTGAATATTTAATAATTAGCGATAGTGTGTTTCGATGTAGTTGAGAACAATTTTTTGAAAATCATCTGCAATATGTTCGCCTTTGAGGGTGACGGTTTTCTTGCCATCGACATAAATCGGGGCAACCGGTTTCTCACCGGTGCCGGGTAAACTAATACCAATATTGGCAAGTTTGCTTTCACCAGGGCCATTAACCACACAGCCCATTACTGCGATAGACATATTTTCAACGCCGGCATATTGTTTTTTCCAACTTGGCATTTGAGTTTTAATATAGCTTTGTATGTCTTTTGCTAATTGTTGAAAATAACTGCTAGTCGTTCGTCCACATCCCGGACATGCGATAACGGTCGGTAAAAATGCTCTTAAGCCCATGGATTGTAAAATTTCTTGTGCGACAGTCACTTCAGTGCAGCGATCGCCACCGGGTTCTGGAGTTAATGATATTCGAATAGTATCACCAATACCTTCTTGTAATAATATGGATAGAGCTGCTGTGGAGGCAACAATGCCTTTTGAACCCATACCGGCTTCGGTTAATCCTAGGTGCAGGGGGTAGTCAGATTGAGTTGCTAAACTACGATAAACACGTATTAAATCTTGAACACCGCTCATTTTACAGGACAGTATAATTTTGTCGTGAGCAAGTCCAACTGATTCTGCAAATTTTGCGCTGTCTAATGCCGATTGAATCATGGCTCGATCCATTATTTCAAAATTGTCTAATGGATTTTTGCTGTTGTTATTTTCGTCCATCAGTTTGGCCATTAGTGCTTGATCTAAACTGCCCCAATTAACACCTATTCTGACGGGTTTATTGTATTCACATGCAATTTCAATCATTCTGGCAAATTGACTGTCACGCTTTTTACCTCGTCCAACATTACCGGGGTTGATACGGTATTTAGAGAGCGCTTGAGCGCATTCAGGGAATTGATCCAACAGTTTATGCCCATTGAAATGAAAGTCCCCTACTAACGGTACGTTGATTCCTTGTGCATCAAGATTGTGTCGACACTCAGCGACAGCTGCAGCGGCTTCAGCACTGTTGACTGTAATTCTAACAAGTTCCGAACCGGCTTTTGCGAGCTCAGTAACTTGTTGTGTGGTCGCTTGGACGTTTGCTGTATCAGTATTGGTCATTGATTGAACGACAACCGGTGCACCGCCACCGACTGTTACATGATCGATTTTTACCGCCGTAGTCGTACCGTGACGGAGCTTAGTGCCGGTTTGATTGGAGGGATTCGCAATGATATTGGGGAATGTTTTCGTTACTGTCGTCACGGGACTCGTTCCTGCCTGATTATTATTAGATTATACCAGTTTGTGCGGTCTTGAGCCGCTGATCCTCATTAATTCCTTGCTGATTTTTCAATCAATTCCAACAGCGATACTATTAGCAAATACTATTATAAAAAATGCGTTTAATTTGGCGGAATGCAGAGCAGTGCTTCTGGTATACTGACCTCAAATTAGTTAACTATTTAAGGATCGTGACATGAGCGCACCCGAGCACAACAAATCGCTGACTTTAGCTGAACAAGCAGATCGCCATATACTCTACCAAGATGCTGTTCAATGCACGGAAACTGAAATTGAATTTTTTGACACAACGTATACGAAAATCAAGGGTAAAAAGCCATTAGTGATGCGAGAAGATTTTTGTGGCACTGCGCTATTATCTGTCGATTGGGCTAAGAGTGACGCTAATCGCAAAGCCATTGGCGTTGATATCTGTGGTGATACCCTAGAGTGGGGCAAGCTGAATAATGTTGATCCGGCTGGTGACGAAATTGCAAAACGCATTTCATTATTTCAGGATGATGTTCGGGTTATCTCTGAGCCTAAAGCGGATATTACCTGTGCGTTAAATTTTAGTTATTGCATATTTAAACAACGCGCTGATTTACGAAACTATTTTGAAAGTGTTTTAAAAGGCTTAAATGATGACGGTATGCTTATTCTGGATATGTTTGGTGGTACTGAATGTCAGGATGAGTTAGAAGAAGAAACTGAGATGGATGATTACCCTGCGACTTATGTTTGGGAACATGCTAATTTTAATCCAATAACAAATGACATAACCTGTCACATCCATTTTGATTTTGACGATGACTCTAGAATGGAAAAAGCCTTCACCTACAACTGGCGATTGTGGTCATTACCTGAAATTACTGAATTATTAACGGAAGCCGGCTTTAGCAAAGTTCGAATTTATTGGGAAAAATTTGAAGAAAGTGAAGAGGATGAAGACGAACTAGAAGGGACTGGCGAATATTATGAAGCGATTGAAGTTGAGAACCAGGAATCCTGGATGGTTTATATTGTCGCTGAAAAATAATATTAACAATCGATTAAACTAAAAGCCCTTTTAATAAGGGCTTTTTTATTGCCTTAAATTCAGTTCTTTAGAATAGGGTGATAAGGTGAGTCGCGGTTTTTATCATGCGATACCATGCGGTATTCGGTAAATGCAGTTTTATCATCAAAATGCATAAACGGGTTTCCTTGTTTTTGCTGTGCCATACTGCAAGTGCTGGTTTCACCGTAATTATGGCCTGGGCATATTGTAATGTCATCGGGCAACTCGTTGGCCATGTCTTTTAAGGTGTTATACATCACTTCAGGATCACCGCCACTCAAATCACAACGGCCACAGCCATACACAAATAAGGTATCGCCGGTAATGAGTTGGGAGCCAACATGATAACAAGCTGAGCCGGGGGTATGGCCGGGAGTATGCAATATTTTAATTTCGGTATCGCCAAGCTGGATAACATCACCGCCATGGTGCAGTGTGGGTTTTTGACTATCGCTGCCCCAAAATTCAAACTCTGGTTTTAATAAGTGTAATTGTGCATCAAACTGGTTTAACACCTCATCGATGCCATTAATATGGTCATGATGACTGTGGGTTAATAATATATCCGTTATGAGTACGTTTTTATTGTTGGCAAGCTTGATCATTTCTGGCACATCCCATGCCGGATCAACAATGGCTGCTCGTTTACTATTAGGATCAGTAATTAAGTAAACAAAATTTTCCATTGGCCCTAATTCTAGAACGTCTAATTCAAACGAACCTTCGACATTAATACTGCTATCCATGAGTACAACCCTTATGATAAAAATATAATTAAACGTAACTAGCTACTGTTGATCTTTTAGATTTTAATACTGTAAAAAATAATTGAGATATCAACGATTATCTGTAAACAGTAATTGTTAGGACATAGAATCGAGATAGCCCTATTAAGACCGTGTGCCGCAGGAGCGGCGCTCGAGCACGCCATGGATGGCAATATTTTGCGAGTATTGATAGGCTATCTCGGTTTCGTGGCCGGATTTAACCTACAAATCAAACAAACTTGAAAGATCAACTACTACTAATATACTCCCATTTTAGTTTGAGTGTTACAATCAATTTTCAATTAATTGACTGGAATAATGATGATAAATCAAGTTGGATTTTGGCAGCAGCGTTGGGTAAATAATCAAACCGGATTTCATGAAGCTCAGGTAAATGAATATTTAGAAAAACATCAAGCATTATTAACGTTACCGAATGGTGGCTCGATATTTTTACCGTTGTGTGGTAAATCTCAAGATATGATTTGGTTGTCGGAATTAGGTTTTAAGGTTATCGGCGTTGAGTGTAGTGAATTAGCGGTGACAGCATTTTTTACTGACAATAATCTTGAGCCAGAGGTAACCGAACAAGGTGATTTTAAAGTTTGGAAAACAACTAACATCACGATTTATTGTGGTGATTTTTATCAGTTACACGCTAGCTGGTTTGACTCGGTTAGTGCAATTTTCGATAGAGCCGCTTTAGTCGCATTGCCGCAAGAACACCGCAAGCGTTATGTTGAACAGCTTCAAAAAATATGTCCTGGTGCCAAGATATTATTTGTCTCATTAGAATACCCTCAAGCTCAAATGAGTGGCCCGCCATTTGCGGTGCCTGAAGATGAAGTTCAGGTACTTTTTAAGGCTTTTTATAATATTAATCTTATAGAATCTAATGATATATTAGCTGACAATGATAAGTTTAAAGAACGCGGCTTGAGCGCTTTAATAGAAAAGGTGTTTTTGATAATCCCGAACTAATCTTCCGAAGGAAGATTAGAAGTCATTAAGGAATATCCGAAGTCATTCTGGGCTGCCTTTTTATAGTCGAGATTTTAACGTGTAATTGTATGTAAGCAATTAATGTATTAATTAAAGTTTACTGTTATTGGTCGATAATTGTACTATGGTCGCTATATCTATTATTCCTAATATTATTAATTCACTACGGTACAAAATTACCTTTGTTTTAGTACTCTATTTTGGCTTGTCATGCTCAAACTTATTTGCTGCTATTTATATTTATCAGTTGCCCGATGGTAGCAGGGTGATGACTGACCGTCCTAAATACGATGGGATTTACAAAAAACTGCGTACCAGCAACACGATTGCGGGTTTAGGGCAAGTTATCACCGGTCGCTATAAGTTAAAAGATAACCACGTTAATCGCTTACGTTACTCACCATTAATTAATCAATTAGCGGCTGAATATGATGTTGATGCTGCATTAGTAAAAGCCGTTGTTCATGCTGAATCGTATTTCAATCCAAATGCTACCTCGAATAAAGGCGCTTCCGGTTTAATGCAATTAATGCCAACGACAGCGGCATTGTATGGTATTTCTGATTTGTATAATCCATCTAAAAATATCGAGGCGGGTGTGCGCCATTTACGGTATCTATTAAATAAATACCAACATAGTTTGTCATTTGCAATTGCGGCATATAATGCTGGAGAGACGGCTGTGTCACGTTACCAAGGCATTCCGCCTTATGCTGAAACCCAACAATATGTAAAAAAAGTCTTACGCTATCATTCTTACTACAGTCGTTGGCCTTAAGATTTCACTTTAACAAAATAAAATCAATTTAACGGTTCAATTAATTGTTCTGAATCATTTTGGGGCGTATTGACGTTTTTACTCACCGCATAATATTGCATCGCACTATAATCCGATTGCGTTAATAATGATTGCATCATTTCAGAATGTGAACTTGATTGTTTGGTCGTGAGCCAGTCATGTTGTTGTTCTGAATTGATGATGACCGGCATTCTTGCATGTATTTTTGTCATAAACGAGTTTGCTTCGGTGGTGATAATACTACATGATTGCACTGAACTTGATTGATCTGGGGATAACCATTGATCCCAGATGCCTGCAAAGGTGAAAATGCTCCTATCCTTGCGACTAATATAAAAGGGTTGTTTGGTATTGGCATGGTTTTGCCATTCGTAAAAACCATCGGCAATAATTAAACAACGTTGTTGTTTAAACGGTGTTCGAAAAGCCGGTTTATTGGCAATGGTATCAGATCGAGCATTATTCATCATAAATCGATTATCTATCCCCTTAGACCAGGAAGGGACCAAACCCCATCGAAGTGGGTGACATTCGATGTGATTTTCATTATTGTAGCGTAAGCTTAATATTGTAGAACTTGGTGGAATGTTAAATTTTAATGCAAATTTATCGAGTGACTTAATCGCAAAGCTGTAGTCAAAATGTGACTCAAAATAGTCCATTATTTCTTCAGGTTGTTTTCCGAGGGTAAATCGCCCGCACATATTACCAATGCTCTTGTTTTGAATCAGGTAGGTAGAATTCAATCATGATTAATGCTGAATATCCAGTATTCAATTACAAAAATAATCTGTTTGGTCGTTTATTATGATCATTCATATCGACATGGATGCATTTTATGCATCGGTGGAAATACGTGAAAACCCGGCATTGCAGGATTTGCCGGTGGTGGTTGGTGGCACGGCGACAAGCCGTAGTGTGGTGTCAGCAGCGAGTTACGCTGCGAGGCGGTTTGGTATTCATAGTGCTATGCCGATGGCAGCCGCTAAGCGAGCTTGTCCTCAACTGGTAATCGTTCCAATAAATATGGCTTTGTATATTGAAGTGTCACATCAAATTCAGGAAATATTTGGTCGTTACACACCTCAAATTGAGCCGTTATCATTGGACGAGGCATTTCTGGACGTGACTGCGAGTCGACGTTTGTTTGGCTCGCCAATTGAAATCGCGAGAAAAATTAAAAATTCAATTTTAGAGGAATTGGCTTTAGTCGCATCAGTTGGTGTGGCACCCAATAAATTTTTAGCCAAAATGGCATCCGATGAAAATAAGCCTAATGGTTTTATGGTCGTTGATGAGGATAAAATATCCGAGTTTCTTGATCCTATGCCCGTGACCCGCTTATGGGGAGTAGGAAAGGCGACTGCAGGGCGTTTAGAACGCTTTGGTATAACCAAGGTTAAGCAATTAAGGCAACAAGCTGAAATATTTATGTTGGAACAATTTGGAAAACAGGGTCTTCACCTCATGCAATTAGCCAATGGCGTTGATCGACGTCGGGTTCAAACAGAGCAGCAAGCAAAATCGATATCCCATGAAACGACTTTTGCTACGGATGTGTATGATGAGCAGGTTCTTAAATCGGTATTATTGGGTTTAACCGAACAAGTAGCATATCGGTTACGCACGAAAAATATAGAAGGACGAACTGTACAATTAAAACTTCGAAATGCCGATTTTAATACCATTACACGTTCTTATACTTTAGAGCACGATAGCAATTCGACCAATGATTTGTGGCAGGTCTGCTATAAGCTATTTACCACGGCACGTAAAGAAAATAATGATAGTATCCGCCTAATTGGCATGGGTGTTTCGGGTTTTAAAAATCCGCAGGCGATGCAGCACGACCTATTTGCACATTCTGATAAAAAACAGGATATAATTGATAAATTATCTGACTCTATTAATGAGCGATACGGTAAGAAAACAGTAACGCGTGCCAGTGTTAAAATTAAAAGTTAAGAATTAAAAATAATTATGTTGGAGAACTCATGGATAGTTTAACTAGTGAAGCAATGTCTGAACCAAAAACCATATTTTTAAAAAATTACAGCGTACCAGACTATTTGGTTGATACTGTTATATTGGATTTTGATTTAACTGAAACTAAAACTATCGTTCGTTCAGAATTAAATATTCGTAAAAACCCAGCGTCAGAGTCCAATGAGAAAAATTTAGAATTAAATGGACAAAATTTAAAATTAATTGCCATTACTCTTGAGGTTTTGAATGAATCATCTAGTTCAGTAAAAACCTTATCTGAAAGTGATTATTCACTAGAAAATGATAGCCTGATTATTAACGATGTTCCTGATTCTTTTATCTTAAAAATCACTACTGAAATTAACCCAAAAGAAAACTTAGCTTTAGAAGGTTTGTATTTATCGAGTAATATGTTTTGTACTCAATGTGAAGCTCAGGGATTTCGTCGAATTAGTTATTTTCCTGACAGACCAGACGTTATGGCATTATTTACCGTTACTATCCATGCAGATAAACAGCATTATCCAATATTATTATCAAATGGCAATAACATTGACCGTGGTGATGAAGATAACAATCGTCATTGGGTGACATGGCAAGACCCGTTTCCAAAACCGTGTTATTTATTTGCGCTTGTTGCGGGTGATCTTTATTGCCAGCACGATGTATTTACAACGGTTTCGGGTCAAAATGTCGACTTGTATTTGTATGTCGAACATGAGAATAAACACAAGTGTGATCATGCGTTAATCTGTTTAAAACAATCAATGCGTTGGGATGAAGAAACGTTTGGTCGCGAGTACGATTTGAATAATTTTATGATTGTTGCGGTAAATGATTTTAATATGGGTGCGATGGAAAACAAGGGACTCAATATTTTTAATTCGAGTTGTGTTTTGGCTAGTCCAGAAACCTCAACCGATGCCGATTATTATCGAATCCAAGGCATCATCGGACACGAGTATTTTCATAATTGGTCAGGTAATCGAGTCACTTGTCGTGACTGGTTTCAACTTAGCCTTAAAGAAGGTTTTACTGTTTTTCGGGATCAACAATTTAGTTCAGATATGAACTCGGCTGCTGTGCAACGTATTGATGATGTTAATATTTTACGTAATGCTCAGTTTAGTCAAGACGCTGGACCAATGGCTCACCCGGTTCGCCCTCAGGAATACATTGAAATTAGTAATTTTTATACTGTTACGGTTTACAATAAAGGTGCTGAAGTAGTTCGAATGATTCATACCCTGCTAGGTAAAAATGGTTTTCGAAAAGGTTCGGACAGTTATTTCAAACGCCATGATGGACAGGCAGTTACCGTAGAAGATTTTGTCAGCGCCATGGAGTCAGAAAATAATATTGATTTGAGCCAGTTTATGAATTGGTACCACCAAGCAGGGACACCCAATATTAACTTTAGTGAATCATACGATACACAGTCCAATCGTTATACCTTAACATTGAAACAATCTTGTGCCGCAACTCCAGGACAAGAGATTAAAAAAGATTTTCATATACCGATTCGAGTTGGTTTATTAAACTCAAAAGGTGAAACACTGCGTCTGGATTTAAGTGGCGAAGATAGTTGTAGTGGTGTACAAGAATGTGTATTGGAATTAAAGCAAAACGAACAGAGCTTTACATTTGATAATATTCCTGAAAAGCCAATATTATCATTGCTTCGTGGTTTTTCTGCGCCAGTTAAAATAACAACGCAGCGTCAACGTTCTGAATTGGTTTTTTTGTTTGCCAATGATCCTGATGATTTTAATCGTTGGAATGCAGGGCAAGAATTGGCTCTTGATATTATTTTAGCATTAATAACAGAATATCAAGCGGGACGTGAATTAAAACTTGATAATGAATATATCAGTGCATTTAGAAAAACAGTAAATAACGGTTCTTTAGACAATGCATTAAAGGCGCAAGCGCTTGGACTGCCATCTGAATCCTATATTGCTGACCAATGTGATATAGCCGATACTGATGCAATTCACAATGTTATCGTTTTTATCAGAAAACAACTTGCACTAAATATTGAAACTGATTTATTAAAAATATACAACTCATTTGATGTGTCTGGTGATTATTTGTTTAATGCCAAGGATATGGGGCAGCGCAGTATTCGTAATACTTGTTTATCGTATTTAATGGAATTAGGTAATGAGAATTATCATAAAATCTGTGTTGAGCAATTTAATAACAGCAATAATATGACAGACGTAATGGCGGCATTGAGCTTATTAGCGAATCATGAAAATGAGTATCGAGAGGATTGTTTGGCTAATTTTTATGATAAATGGCAACACGATGCATTAGTTATCGACAAGTGGTTTGCTATTCAGGCAACATCTCGATTACCAGCAACTCTTGCAAAAGTAAAAATGCTAATGAATCACTCGGCTTTCACCATTAAAAATCCAAATAAAGTTCGGGCTTTAATTGGTCGGTTTTGTTTAGGGAATATTGCTCAATTTCACAATAGCGATGGCTCTGGATATCAATTTTTAGCCGAGCAAGTTTTAATTTTGGATAAGCTTAACCCTCAAATCGCAGCACGTTTAATCCAAGGCTTTAGTCAGTGGCGAAACTACAATGATGATAGACAGCAGTTGATGAAAAATAATTTAAATAAAATTATTTCTGAAGAAGGTTTGTCTAACGATGTTTATGAAATTGTGTCTAAAACGTTAGCCTGATAATGTAGCAAAATACTGTTGTTGTTCTTTTACTTGTTCTAAAGCTTCTTGTGCCGTTATTAATACCTCAAAGGCGCTAGTATGGTGTTGTTGTTTTTCAGCAATGCCAACACTAATTGAAACTGGAATCGGTTTTGCTATCATGTTATCTGGTTCATTTGATTGAAAGATAGATCGCTTGCTGCGTAACATGAACGGTTCGTTTGCAATGGAGTCGCATAATGTTGCAAGGTATTTATTGGCTTCTTGTAATTGCATATCATAAAAAATTAATGAAAATTCTTTATTACCATAGCGATACGGAAATCCTTTTCGGCCAAGTAATTGACTTCTTGACGCAATCATTCGTAATATTTCATCACATATTTCCTGACCGTACTGCTCGGTAATTTCCTTGAAATCATCCACCTCAATTAATGCAATACAATAACGACTATCCAGCCGAGTTAATTGTTGTTTAAAAGTTCTAGTTGAAGGTAACTCAGTTATTAAATCAAACTTAGATAGATGAAAACTGCTTATACCTAGAGCAAAAAGTAGAATAAAACATGCAACACTAAAAAACATAATGGCAGTAGCTTGGTTATTAAGGAAGTGCTGTGCTAGAACAATTGAAATGAACGCAGCTAAATAGGCCGTCATTAGTACTTTTTGCTTAATGATGGCATTAGTCAATAATATTAGAAATACTATGGCATTAATTATTATTGTCGATTGGTACATTGCCGTATTGTTAAAAAAAGTTGACGAAAAATATGGATAGTATATATATTTTAACAATAAATTAGGTGTGAAGTTTACAAACCAAATAATGATAAAAAATTCAATGGTAAATAATACTGTAAGCTGTAGTCCATTATTGTTATGCAGCCCTTTTTCTGGAGTTCTAATTATGTATAAAAAATTAAATGCAAGTAGTGGTCCTATTAATACAAATAGTGTCGCTGCAGTTGCAACGTTAGCATCGGTTGGCCATATTAGATTTTTTATTAGCCAAAAACTGATCAAGAAACTTAAGCCTATAATGAGCTCTCTGGATTGCTGGTTTGTAATACTAAAGGCAATGATGGAAAATATTAATAAGTATGGTAAAAATTGTAGAATGGAAATAATAAAGCCGGGTGAGTTAGGAATAAATGTTGCGAAATTATAGGTAAGTAAAATCATGGCAATTGCAAATGCTGCAGATAGAAAGATTTTCTTAATCGATAAGCTCACGTAGCACCCGATATAATTAGTCTAGGAGATAGGTTCTATAAATTTTGCATCTATTGTAATTATAATTATTTTTGACTAGATAAAATTTAAAAACTTGATCTTAATCACAGTAATTTTGTTCTTGAATCACAAATTTAGCAATTGCTTATAAACAAATGATGTAATGACGGTATTTTAAAGTGTACACAAATTAAAGTCGAAAATATGCTGAAATGAAATTATCGATAAAAAAAGCGTAATTAAAAATAGGGGAATAATTATGTGGGAAATGTACACACAAGACGGCTACATTTTAGATTAAGTATTGCTGAAGTCGAGCATCCTTTGTACCGAACGTAAGGCTTTGATTCGGGTTTGTTCATTGACTTTAATTTCATTGAGGTTAGATTTAATGGTTGATGCTAGATCTTCTAAACCATTCATTGCCATCCATGGACAATGAGCACAACTATTACAGGTTGCGCTGACACCATTGGTGGGTGCTTCAATAAAACGTTTGTGCTTGGCTATTTGTTTCATTTTATAGAATATGCCGTTATCAGTAGCAACAATAAATGTGTCATTTTTCATTTTACTGGCGGCATTAATTAGAGCAGTAGTCGAACCAACCACATCGGCTTGTAATATAACTTCTCGTGGAGACTCAGGATGCACTAGTACTGCCGCATCAGGATACTTTTGACGTAAGCGAGAAATTCCCTCTGCTTTAAATTCATCATGCACAATACAACTGCCTTGCCATAACAGCATATCGGCATTAGTTTGTTGTTGAATGTAATCACCAAGGTATCGGTCTGGTCCCCAAATAATTTTTTCACCTCGCTGATGTAAGTGTTTAATCACATTTACGGCGATACTGGAGGTAACAACCCAATCGGCACGTGCTTTTACTTCAGCACTAGTATTGGCATAGACCACCACTGTTCGATCAGGATGTTCATCACAAAATGTTGAAAAGGCATCAATAGGGCAGCTTAAATCTAATGAACACTCTGCATTAAGGTTTGGCATTAATACTGTTTTTTCTGGGTTCAAAATTTTTGCTGTTTCACCCATAAATTTTACACCGGCTACCAGAATAGTAGAGGCTGGATGGCTGTTGCCAAATTTTGCCATGTCTAAAGAATCGGATACATAACCACCGGATTCTTCAGCTAACATCTGCATGTCACTACTGGTGTAATAATGGGCAACCAGTACGGCATCTTTTTCAAGCATCAGTTGTTTGATTTCTGTGATTAAGTTAGCGCGCGTGGCAGGATCCAAATTTGGAGCCGGAACCACATTACGGGCTTTTGAACGAATAGTCTGTTCATCAATTTGATAAGCTTGTACTGACATTTATTGATTCTTTATGTTCTAAAATTACTTTATTTCAATATGTACCCCTAGACTATTAATACTGCGTAGTGCAAGGAATATAGCTTTTTGGATATAAAACGGTAATTTATTGGGTATGAGTATTATTTGGCATTATTTGTATTGGGTTTTATAAATAAAAATGCTATATATAGCAATATGTTATAGAAACTTTATAAACTAGTTTATTAAGAACGGGATTTTACTATATCAATTCAAGGATAATTTAAGGATAGAGAATGAGAAATAGAAAAATAATAGACAAAATTTTTAAATGTTTGCGCTTATCGGAGTCAAACAATCCAAATGAAGCGGCCTCAGCATTGCGTCAGGCCCAACGTTTAATGGAATTGCACGGTATTAATCAAGAACAAGTAGCAACCGAGCATGGTGTTCGAGCATCTACCGTTAAATCTCAATTTATTGCACCACCATACTGGATTATTGCTTTATCGGAGTTAATTGCACATGCTTTTTTCTGTCGAGCTTATGTCTCTAGTACGAAAAACGAACAATCCGAGTTTTATTTTATTGGTATCGGTCATCGAACCGAGTTAGCGCGGTATACATTCACCGTGTTACAGCGTCTGTTAGCTCGTGAGCGTCGTCAATTTATAAAGTCCTTAGCAGATATGGATAAATCAGAGAAAACCCGTCGTGGTAACGTATTTGCGCAAGCTTGGTTATTTAGAATTACTCGAACTATTGTTAATTTTGTCTCTGATCCGATTGTAGAGCGGGCTATTGATGATTACGTGGCACAGCACTTTGGTGTCACCAATGACTTTGAGAGCACTGCCGCGGTACCAAATACTCACGATATAGCTGCAATTTCAGATGGTTACCGGGCTGCAGAAGGTGTTAGTTTATTTCGACCTGTCAATAATGATAATAACACCTATGCTTTAAGTCATTAGTAATTGACTGTCATTGCTTATGTGATTCAGGGTTATATCAAGCCTAGTATAATGATAAAGTAGAATCGCTAATGGTAGAGTTAAAAGTGTCGGTAAATTGTATATTTTATCGTTTTCTGAGCATTAGCTATCAATTGACACTCTAATTTTATTGAAAGTCTTTTAAACGTGTTAGCAATTTAGGGTCCTTATTACAATAAGTAGTATTCATGGCAGCGTACTTAAGATATCTCAATGGTGACAATGAACAGCAAATAGAATGCAGCACTGTTTTAACGATTGGTCGTGATAAAAACAGTGATATTATTCTTAAAGACTTGATGGTCTCGCGCAATCACGCCATGATTCGTTTAATTGGTGCTGGTGACTATTATTTAATTGATAGTGGCAGTTCCAATGGTAGTTATATCAATAAAAAGCGTGTTGCAATGCCAACATTACTCAAAAATGGCGATAGAGTAAAAATTGGTCATTTAGTTTTTACATTTGAAGATAAAGAAGATAAAAAAACAAAAAAGTCAGACTCACTTTCATTACAAGAAACCATCGTAGTCGACAGTCCAGAAATAAAACACAATACAATTTTAGTGGCTGATATTCGCGGTTTTACTTCAATCTCAGAACAAGTCGATATTAAAACCTTAACCCGTATGATGAATAAATGGTTTCATAATGTCAGCAATGCCATTTTTACCAATGGCGGCACGGTAGATAAATTTATCGGTGACTGTGTTTTTGCACGCTGGGAGTCAGAAACAGAAGAACAGGCGGCAATCATTCCGGCATTACGCTCTGCTTGGCTTATCAACATTATAACCAATAAATTAAATCAATCTTTTATTGAAATTACTGAAAAAATTAATATTGGCGTGGGTATCAACAGTGGGGTAGCATCAGTTGGAATTGGCCAAGATAATACCGCATTAGGAGATGCTGTCAATATCGCATTTCGGTTAGAGAATGCGAGCAAAATGTTGGATACCGATGTTGTGCTGAGTGAGACAGCGTACCGCCATTTACCGGAAGAAAGTTGGAAAGGTAAAGAACAACACATACGCGTTAAAGGTAAGCGAGATACGATTCGTATTTTGAGCTTAAAATTTTCAGAAGTAGAAAATTTATTACAAAATGTAAATTAATGATTAGAATTAAATGCTACCAAAATTATTATTAGTGTGATTTTTTGAAATGTATAGCTTAATTTCATTCATCAGCTCTTCCATATCAAGCTTAATCGAATTAATTATTTGGCTTGCTTGTTGTGCAGTCTCATAGGCTGTTTTATCGATGCTGTCGTTATTAAATACAGTATTTGCGTTTAATAAAATAGTAATTTTTTCATCTGATATAAATTGAGCTAGAATAACATAACCTGTAATCAATCCTTCCTGAAGTTTGCTATCTTCAGAACCTAACTCGAGCAGTAAAACTTGTATCGCATTTTTAACTTCAATTTTAGTGTAAGGCAGCTTTGACAATGGGATGCCATAGCTTGATTGATCATATAACGATAATACTTTACCGTATTTTTTTAATATCGTATTCGCAGTTTGAATTGGGTCTGGATTA
>CAYQUC010000013.1:0-39093 GCA_964420605.1 uncultured Thioalkalispiraceae bacterium
ACTGTATGGCAAGATAATGATGCAGCAACTACCGACATGTTATGGTCTGATACTTCAAACCAAAACAATATGAAATGGTCTAAATAAAATTATTATAGGGAAATAACAATGAAAAAAACGAAACAAATAGTCATAACAACCGCGCTGACATTGTGTTCAACAATGGCACTAGCAGGACAAGTTGGAGCCTTAAACGATTTTGTAGCCGGTCAACCGGCAATAGCAGCCGATGTTAATAAAAACTTTGGCGATATAAAAGCTCAAGTCAATGACAATAATGATCTGATTACTGCATTTACGAATTCAGTAACAGTATATGATTATAAAAATTACCAGTCTAGCGCAACAACAAAAACATTTACAGTAAGCCCTATGAATAATAACGGTGGTTGTACTACCACTACCGTGACCTATTCATTTCAACGTACAGCGGCGACTAATGGACTAGTAAAAACGGTAACAGAAATTGATGATTCGGTGGCAAATAGCAGCACTGTTTGTATTGAGAAAAAATTTACCTATCTTGAAACACCAACTAAATTAACATTAGTTTCTTTATCGAGAAATATACCGGATGCAGTAAATCCTACGAATATTCTTAATACTTACGACACACCAGTAACAGAATTAACTCGAGCGATGGAACTAGGTAAAACTATTGGTGATGCTGCAATTCGAACCAAAATTAATAACGGCGTGACATCTACCGATGTCTTCCTTTATAAAGCAACATTGTTGGAAATTGAAGAAAGCTTAACTCTAACTGTTAACAATGTTGAAACAACGTTTTCTAATTGTTTAATTTTTGATATTGAACGGAATTTTCAAAATAGAAGTACAGAATGGCTTTGTCCTGGCGAAGGTGTTGTGAAACGTCTTTTTAATGGTCGGTATATGATATTAACAAGTACAACATTATAAATTACTAACAAAATTAGTAATTGTGTTATCCCGGTGTCACCTGAGCCGGGAGCTTTCTTTTGGTAATCAAGGGGGGGGTGATTTAATTTTAGCCAATTTTTATTCAAATCCGAATAGGTTAATTTAAAATTACTTCGAGCCTGTTTATCTTTTAAAAAGATTGAGTAGCCTAGAATTAAAATTAAACTCCAATGTGGTTTTTACCACGCAGCTTAGCTAGCTGAACTTGCTTTTCACGCTGTTCAAAGCGCAGCCGATCTTCATCTGATTTAGTGTTATAACAGTTAGGACAACTAACGCCTTGGATATAATGTTCATTTTGTTTATCGTCATCAGTAATTGGTAAACGACAAGCATAACACTGATCATAACTGCCTTTTTTTAAGTTATGATCGACACTAACTCGGTTATCAAACACAAAACATTCACCTTGCCAAAGCGACTCTTCTTCAGGTACTTCTTCAAAATATTTTAATATACCACCTTGTAAATGATACACATTTTCAAAGCCCTGTTCTTTTAAATAAGCCGTCGATTTCTCGCAACGAATACCACCTGTACAAAACATCGCAATCTTCTTGGTTTTGTCTTCGGGTGTTAATTCATTAATGTATTTTGGAAAATCCCGAAAGGTTTCAATTTCTGGAATGAGTGCATGTTTAAATGAACCAATACTGGTTTCATAATCATTACGGGTATCAACAACAAGCACATCCGGATCGGCAATCAGCTCGTTCCACTCTTTAGGTTGCACATAAGTACCCACCACTTTATTTGGGTCAATGCCTTCGACACCCATTGTGACAATTTCTTTTTTAAGTTTCACCTTGGTGCGATAAAATGGTAGCTCATCATCATATGAAAACTTGGCTCTTAAATTGACAAGCCGAGGGTCATTTCTTAGCCACTTTAATAATTGATCTATGCCTTTTTGGCTACCGGCAACGGTGCCATTGATACCTTCATTGGCTAATAATAAAGTGCCTTTAACGTCATTTTGAGACATTACATGGAGTAACGGTTGACGTAAGTCAGAGAATTTTTCTAGGCGCACGAAATGATACAGCGCCGCAACAACATAGTGAGACATAATTTTTACCTGTGCTAATTGGAACGTAAATCCAATGCAGTGTGATGGAATACTAATTGTACCTAAATATTGCAGGGTTAAAAAGCCATGGTTACAAAACCATCTAAACCATCGGTTTAATTTACATATTAGGATAAGACCAAGTCTAATTCAGTTAACTATTTAGTGGTATTTAACAATATCTTAAGACTAACTAAAGTTAATTTGTATATAATTTAACATTATTTTGATCGCAACTAGGAGCGCATTATGAAGGGAAAACAACCTCTAAAACCACTTAAACGAATTTCACTTATTTTTTTAACCGTCACCGCATTAGGTGTAACCAGCTCTTGGTTGAGTAGTTGCTCCGACACAACAGCAGCAACGGGGGATCATTTAAATATTGAACGACGGTTGGCTAGTATTGAAGCAAAGATTGGTAATCCTGGTAAAGACACTAGTTCTAATGTATCAACAATGGCTGGTTTGACTAGTAAGTTATCTGATGATATTGGCCTTATGGCTGATCGAATTCTTGAAATGGCAGATAAAATTGTTGAGACAGAAGTGCTAATTGTTCAAGTCATTACAAATCAAACAGCTGCAGCTACTAGTACAATTAATTCACTAACAGCACTAAAGGATACTCCGAGTTCCCGTGATATTAAAGGAACGCAATTGATCCAGAACTTTGATCCAACAGCAACACCCTTTGTTTTAAATAGTATTTTAAATGGTGATGTAGCTATAAAAACTCCTGCTATAGTGTCAGTCACTACTAATCTTCAACCAACAATTACAGTATTTGGTAATAAACCTTTAACAAATTATATTTTAGTTGCTTCATTAGATGCAAAAATGGCAACTCCTGTTCAAAGTGAAATTGTTGTTGCTTCAAAAGGAACTGGTCTTGCAACTGATATTAATATTGTATGGGCTAATATCGTTGGTGCAAATCAATTAAACATTCCTGCTAATGCAAATACTAAAGTTTTTGTAGCCGTAAGAAATTTGGATGTTACAACTGGTGTTTTATCTAAATTATCGAATTCAGTTGCCTTTACATTTAATTAAAGCAGGGAAGTTATACTTTAAAAACCCGAAATTTGTTTCGGGTTTTTTTTTGACTATACAAATAAAGGCTCGGAGTAATATGGCAAGGAAAAAGACCTGACTTTGATGGTATCAACTAGGAATTACACTTATTGTATGAATTTTGGAGTATTTTAGGTTAGTATACTTTTATTCTGTTATATGGAATAGCATAGCGACTAGAAATTCTAGCGCCATTTATTAAAAGGAAATTATAAAATGTATAAAATATTATCTAAATCATTTATTGTCTTGAGTCTTAGCTCATTATCTTTAACGGCATTTGCTCAGCAATTGATAGTTGACAACACCACTATTTCTTCCGTTGTTGTAAATGGTGGTATTGGAACAGTGTCTCCTGGTTCAACGTGTATTCAAGTTGCTGCGGTGCTACCATCAAATAATGGCGGAACAAAAGCTTGCACAAGTGGTTAGCTTGCTTTACCGGTTGATAATAGAATCTTGCTTACGGCTGCATTAGCAGCGAAAACATCAATAAGTACAGTTTGAATTTATTACGATGATGCTCAACCATCATTATCATGCCCAGCAAAAGCAATTACACCGTGCATGTTACTTCGATTGAGCTTAAATGAATACGTAACGTAAAAAAGTCGGAGTGATTTAATTTTGAGCAACCATCGTTTAGATTTAAACAGGTTAATTTAAAATCACTCCAACCCTTTTTCTGCGTATCAACACCTATTTTTAAAACCTTCAAATTATAATGAAATGGTTAGCGGGCTTTTCGTGGTCTGACAGTAAAAAGCGCAAAATATTCCTTAAAATTGACCTAGATCAATAATTTTTAATTGGTAATTGCACTTTAGTATGAGTTGTATGTCTCACTTATAAGGAGACAAGTTTATTATTGTATAATTACAAATCATTGAGGTGTTATTATGAAATATCGTAAAGTAACGGCTATTATTCCTGACTCGTCACTCACTGCTGTTGAAGAAGCTTTAGCAGAAATTGGGGTTTCTGGTATAACCGTATCGACAGCGCATGGCTATGGTGAGTATCGTAATTTTTATGCTAAAGACAAAATGAATGACTGTAGTCGAGTGGAAGTTTTTACCGAAGCAAAGCGTGCTAAATTAATTCTAAACACTATAGCAGGTGCAATTAATTATGGATTGAAAAGCGATGGTGTTATTGCCATTTTGCCAGTTGAAGAATTTGTGCACATTCGAGACTACAATTCAGAACGAGCGGATGATAGTGTTGCTGTATAAAAACAGTTAGATCAATCGTAGTAAATTTTAGTGGCTCGCGTAACGATAGCTACCTGCGCCACGTATAATGTTCGTAAACTCCAGACCAATACATTCCAAAAGTTATCGCAAATAAAATTTCTTCAATTGGTATAAATGCTATAGCAATACCTGATAATGCATCGGTGTTCCAAACTTTATCAATATAACCGGGCACGCTGAATTCAAGGCCAATAAGAAATACAGTGTAGAAAAGAAGAAATAGTAATCCTCCGATCCAACTTTTGCGTTTTAAATCCGGGCGACACATCACGTTAGCGATGGTGCCAATGATCATGGCCATAATAGAAGGATAAATTGGATTCCAGTCTACGTATGGAAAAAAATATAATATTGGAAACGCAATAACCGGAGCAGCCAATGCTTTATAGTGATGTCGATGTAATGCTTGGTGTTGCTCGTTTATAGAGACTCGCGTTGGAACTTGTTTTGTTATGATGTTATATAATACTGAACCAATGCCGCCTATAGCAAAGCTAAATAGCAAACTTTCAATATCAAAACCAGTTTTTATTGCTAAATCAAATAGACTGGGTGGTGACCAATATTCGGGTACAAATATTGGTTCGGTTAAACCAAATGGAGTGGTAAATAAGCTAGCCCATAACATGGCTCGTCGATGTAGTGGAAACGAAAAATAGATAATAATCCAAGGAATTAAAAATGCACTTGACCACAGCAACCATACATATTGTTCATCAATCATAAAACATCAATCCTTAACACTAAATATAGGGACTTGATTACCCTCTGTAGTACCGTATTCTAATTAATATTATGTCCACAACTCTAATACAAAATTACGCATAATGGCAGTTAATAAATCACTCCGAGTGATGATGCCGGATAATTTTGCGTTTGTCACAATGGGCATTGCACCAACGCGTTGCTCTACAAATAGACGGGCGATATAGCGCACATCAGTATCCATACTGGCAGTGAGTACCTCGATAGTCATCAACTGTTTAACGCTGTTTTGTGTGTTTAAGCGAGTTGTGCTTTTTGTATAATCTTTATTTAAACCAGCAAGGTGACGTAGTATGTCTCTATCGGATAATATTCCTTGGACCACGCCAGTATGCGATGTGACAGGAATATGACGTAATTGATGTGTTTGAAAAACACTAATGGCATTTTCGATAGTGTCATCGGATTTAATGGTAATGACAGGCGACGTCATTATTTGATTTGCAATAAGCTGTTCCGCATTGTGTGTTAGTTTTTCTACATCGTGATAGGATTGTAGCGCTCGCCCCGATTTGCTGCTTTGCTCAGAATCGCTATGAACTTTAATCCCTTGTGCTGCATCTACCTTATGCATTTTTTCAACAGCGCGGGGTTTAAATAATTGCATCAATGGCATAACTTCGTGACTATCAAGTCCTTGCACATAAAAAGTCATTATTGTACTAAGTTCCTTTATTTAAGATATTAAATAGCTTAATACCAGTGTAGCTTACACTGACTGTAGTTCAATTCACTATAGTCATTTGATGTGTTTCGCCATTAGCTACATGAACTACTTGATTGACTGGATCGATAGATAGTAATATAGACCGTCGGTGCTGCAACTCCAATTTTATTATTTGCTCAATGGAATTATCTAAAGATTAATCATATTGCTATAATCTTTGACAAACTTATCTCGATTCAATTTATAACAAATACCATTTACTTGATATAAATCAATTTTAAATAGTAAATAACTGTGTTTTGGCAAGATGTAGCGCCGCTGGCTAGTGTTGCCAGCGTAAAGGAAATTTAGGTAGGTTAATTAATTTTGTAAATTACACTTTAAAAAATAGTTTTAATTCTTGCTCACTTGCTTGTTTTCGAAAGACAACTTCATCATTAACAATTAAATTAGGTGAGTGTCGAATACTGTATTTCTCAACAAGCTCAGGCTCATCTTCACAATAATGAATTTTGTGCTCAATACCTAATTCAAGTAACTCAGCATGAAAATTTTTGCAGTGACTACAATTTTTGGTTGCAAGTAATAATACGTTCATTGGTTTCTCCTTATTACAATAACTTATTGGGTGCATTACTGAATATTTTACTATTGTTTAAAGAGTGATGGTATTAATAATTGTTCGATATGTAAATACTGCCTCCAAAATCAGGGCTACTATTGGTTAAACCTGCTAATGCGGCGAGTGATATCGACCATTTTTTATCTTGCACCCAACTTAGTGAAACCGATACTTGTTGAAAATCGTCAAAATTGTCTAACGTGGTTTGTTGATAATCGAAAGCAAAGCCAAGTCGCTTTGTATTGTCTACAGTAAAACTAATGCCGGTAGAACCATAAATGACATTGTTATAATCAATTGTTGCGCTATCACCAACAACTTTATAACCCACGTTTAGATAGGCAACATTATTTGTAACATAACTACTATTGAGTTGAATTGCGTAATCATTTTGTCCGGTACCTAATGCTTTTTCAGTGCTAGCAGTACCAAACTTAGAATTCACTTCTAATTCGTAGTATAACGAGGAGTTAGAATTTTTATTAAACGAATAAGCAGCTCGAGCGTAGATATCGCCTAAGCCCGAGTTAGTAATGGTAGAGTTACTGGTTTGATTATTATTATTCATAAACCCATTGTTCATTCCAGAGCCACCGTTATTTGAGCTACCGGTAAACATTGAGCCATTGGTTCCAGGGATGACATTACCATTACCCGTAATAATGAGATAAGGAACAGTTAATTCATATCGCCAGTTATCTTTACTATAAAGTGCAGATACAGGGATATACTGAATAGTTGTATCAGTTCCTTGATTATAACTACCTTGGGTAAATTGATAGCCTGCGGTTAACACAACACGTTCATTATTGTTTTGCGCAAATCCTATATTTACTGCAAGTAATTGTGCTGCTATAAAAAAGGGGGTAATTGATTTTAATGTTGACATAGGTTATTTCAACCGAATTGTTATTATAGATATAACTGTTTAAAATTATCCCAAGTAAAAGAGGATTACTCGGGATCTTACTAAAATTAATTCACGTAATCTGGTTCAGTAACATCAAGATTCATGTCTTTATAATAGACATGATCTTCTTCATAATTACTAACTAAATCGTGATTCATTATAGTATCAGTAGCTCGGTGTTGACGCATTTTATCTGTTTGTTTTTGCATAGTGTTATGAATTGCACCTTGAGTTTGGCTCATGGTCATTCTAGCTTGAGGGACATTACGTGTAACATGATTTGGTCCCATTGCAAACGCACTGATTGAAGCAGTGCCAAGAGTTAAAACTAGTCCAGTTACAGCGATAATTTTGTGTGTTTTGTTATACATAATAATACTCCTTGTAACGTTGATTTATTAGTTTATTAGAATTAACTAATGTTATGAAAATTATAGGACCGCATTGAATTTTTCTCAATGGCAAGAACACACAATCAGTGTATTAAGCGCTATTTAATTGATCTCGATCACGAATTTAAAAGGGCTCCGATCCTGAGGTATCCCCACGAAAACGTGATCAAAAACAAGGAGTTATTGTTAAAGTGTTAAAGGGCTCTGACCCCTTTAAAAATAAATGGTGCGGTAGGTTAGGTTTATTCGGGGTTTTAGTGGCTGTGTGCTTTTTGGGACTTTGTGGTTGTAGTGGTTTTGGGTTTGGCCTTTCATTAGCAGTAAACTGCCGTGGGGTAGTAGTAATGAGGTTTTTATTGTGGTGTCGGTTTTATGCTTTAGCTGAAATTGTCGCGGTTCACCGAAACTTACCGAGGCGATAATTGGATCAGGACCTAACTCTGGTTCATCGTCACTGTGCCAATCGACGCTGTCGTTTTCGTCTCGGTATAAGTTAATTAAAACGCTATTAAATGTCGAAGCTGTTACAAGTTCTATTTTTTGTTTGATGGTTTTCAATATTGGTAGCCACTGCATGGCGTGTGCTTTTATTCCAGAATATTCATAGCTGAGGTTGGCTTCCCCATACCAAGCGCTTAAGCGTGGAACTTTTATTTTTTTACCGTACATGGCGATGACTTCCTGGTTCCAGTGTACTGTTTTAGTTAATTCATCAAAAAAGGTGTCGGCTTCAGATGCATCAAATAAATTTGGATACAGTGAGCAGTCTGAATTTGGGATGTTAATGGGGTAACAGCTATTTGCGTGATTAAATAAATCAAAATTCATGGTATTAACAGCATAAAAACTTAATGGCGTTTTTTTCGATGGTTAAAGGTTTTAATGTCTTGAATGATTTCACTGTACGGGAAATTATCAACATCGTTATAGTGTTGCTTGGCTAATGTAATTACGTCGGGTATCACCGGAGTAGTATTCGACTTCATGTGTAATAGTCGGTGCATCCCGAGAAGACCGCCGCAACGAATTTTCATGGATTGTGAGTGGGTTAATTCAGTGTCATTTTTATTAAAACCAACAATAAAGCTGGCGTGGTCTTTTAGTCTTGCAACTAAATATCGGCACGATTCATATGCTGTTGCATCGTTAGTGCAGTTCATTTTTCCACTGCAGAGCCCCATAATGCTGGCGTGTGGGCAAACACAATACAACGCTATTATGGGTTTAGAAAAAGGGCATAGTTTTTGATCTTCAATTGGCACATATAAATTATAGAATAGATTTTATCTGGTATACAGTATTTTATACGTGTTTATATTTGCCGTATATCTTGAGTATTTCGGGCAAAGCTTGTTCGAAGGCGTTCATAATGTCCGGGTCAAAATGTGTACCGGTATCTTTATTCATAACACTCAAGGCTTTTTCAATAGGCCATGCATCTTTATAGGGGCGTTTGGAGGTTAGTGCATCGAACACATCGGCCACAGCCACAATTCGTGCTGATAACGGAATGGCTTTACCAACAATTTGCTTTGGGTAACCATTACCATCAAATTTTTCGTGATGCCCTTCTGCGATTTCAATTCCAAGTTTAAAAATGTCGGTGCTAAATGCTTGCACTTGTTGTTCACAGCGGCGTAAAACGTCAGCACCGATGGACGGATGTTGCTGCATGGTTAGTCGTTCTTCATCGGTTAGTGCGCCGGGTTTTAATAAGATGTAATCTCCAATTCCGACTTTGCCAATATCGTGCATAGGTGCGAAGCGCAGTATTGAGCGAATGTAATTGGCATCAATGTCATTAACATAGGGGCCTTTATAACGGAGTTGTTCTGCGATTATTTTTGAATAATGACTCATTCTATATAAATGACCACCGGTTTCAGGATCTCGACTTTCGGCAAGTTTTGCGAGCCCTTCTACGGCAGATATAATTAAACTTTCCATACCGATGGTTTTGTTAACGGCATGGCTTATTTGCGGTGTTATGTTACTTAAGAATTCTTGATGCTCGGCGCTATAGGCATTTTCTGTTTTTGAAGCAAAGATTAATGCCGCTGAGTTTTTAGAGGTGTTACCAACGTTATACACTAATGGCACTAGGATAAAGGATTTGAAATCATTGTCGCTTAATTTATTTAAAAATGGCTCAGTTTGTTTAAAACCGTATGATGCTTGACTGTGTATCGATAGCGGTGTTTTATGTGCGATGCCTTGTTCATAAAATGAACCTGAAATATCAAATTGTTCTTGCTCTTTAAATTTTATGTCGCAATTACAATGAATACGACTTAGTTGATAAAAATTTTGATTAGATTCATGCTGAGCAAAACAAATCCATTCAATTGGAATGAATGCACTAAATTCATTTAATAAAAACTTTAATGCACTATCAAGATCGTTAACCTGGTTAATACCATCAGTTAATTGAAACATAGAATGGATACGTTGCGTTAAACTATTAAAGGCAATGGTCATATCGCCAATTTCATTACGAGTATTAACCTTAACCTGATAATCCAGTTCACCATTTGCAATACGTTTAAAACCCTTAACGGTGGTGTCGATTGGTTTAAATAATTTAAAATACAAAATAATTAAAATTGATAGACTGATTAATATAATAATATAAATTGCCAATTTATTTAGAGTGTCAATTTGTTGCATTTTAAGTTCCATCATTTGTCGAAATGAGGTACTGAGTTTTGCCGTAGTGGACAAAATTGATTGCTTATTATTGACGATATATTTTGCGGCAGATTCTAATTTTGGTTCTTTCGGATTAGCACCAAGTGCATTATTTAATCCTTGTTTAAACGTTTCCCAGTCGTTAACGGTTGTGACCAGCTGGTTTCGTGACTGTTCATCCCATTGACACCGAATGGCTTCATCGATGCTTGGCGAAGCGTTTCGCGAGCCAGACTTGTGTGACGCAAGATAAAAATAACTAACCAATTCGGCAGAGATTGAACGTTCACGTAAGGCGTAAATTATTTTGTCATAGTCTTTTACTTGTTTTTTTAGGTTGGTATTGAACAATACCAAATCTCGGTTATAGGCTTCATAACTTCGAGGAGCAAAGTTGACGTAATTTTCACTTTGTTTGGTTAAGGTTAATACAATAACACGCAATTGACCGGATAAGTTGAGAATCAAATAATCGTGTTGACGTAATTTTAATAAATACAGCGTTGAAAATACCACGCTAATTAAAACAATGGCTTGTAATGTTAATGCCGCACTAACCTGAAATTTAATTGAACGGAAAACCATAACGATTAAAGCCTTAGTGATAACTAATTCTATTCATTATCGACCACTCTAGTGGATTGTTAAGTATTCGGCTTTAATCATTTAAAATGATAAAGAATTCGCTCCGGTGGTCGACAAATCAACCATTAAATACACTATTGAATAAGGATCCAGCAGTATGAAATTTAAGCCCAGTATTTTGCGAAACTTGTTAATCGCATTTATCGTTTTTGGAGGTTCCGTGGGAGTGGTATTCCCCTATTATGCTGATTTTTTTGTTGATTGGAAGCCCGGTATGTACGGTTGGTTTTATCTGGGTAGTGTTATTGCCGGTATTACCATTGGTATTGTGAATTCAGTTTTGGTTAAAATGTTATTGCTGAAAAAACTAAAAAACATTGCCGAAGTAGCAAGTGCAATTAGTAATAAAGATATTAGTCATACTTGTCATATCGAAAGCCATGATTTAATCGGTGAAATTATTACTAGTTTTAACCAAATGGCGCAAACTCTACGTGACATGATTGGCAAAATAAATGATGAAGCGAGTCAGTTACACAGAGCTTCTGATGATTTAAAGCGCTTAACAAATGTTGCATCAAATGATAGTCAGGAGCAGCAATCTCAAATAGAACAAGTTGCTACCGCAGTTAATGAAATGGCTGCAACAGCTACTGAAGTAGCACGGCACGCAGATGAAACAGCCATTGCTACCAAAGAGGCGAATGAACACAGCGAAAATGCACGGAATGTGGTTGAAGAAGCCAAATGTTCGGTCGGTGTATTAGCCACGATGGTGGATGATGCAACACAAGTAATAAATAAGCTTGAAAAAGAAAGTGAGAATATTGGTAATGTGCTTTCGGTTATTAATGGTATCGCAGAACAAACCAATTTATTGGCTTTAAATGCTGCGATTGAAGCTGCTAGAGCCGGTGATCAGGGCCGTGGTTTTGCGGTCGTTGCAGACGAGGTTCGGACTTTAGCAACGCGCACCCAAGAATCAACCAAGGAGATCAGCAGTATGATAGATCACCTGCAAGCTGGCTCACGTGAAGCTGTATCGACCATGGAAAAAGGACGTGAGCAAGCCCAGCAAGGTGTGGAATTCACGGTGCAAGCCGCAGAAGCGTTGAAAATTATCCGAAATAACATTACCACTATTAATGATATGAGTATTCAAATAGCGAGTGCTGCAGAAGAGCAAACTGGTGTGGTTGAGGATGTTAATCGTAATGTGGTAGCGATTAATGATGTCTCAAGCCAAGCGCTGGATAATTTTAACCAGGTTGATGTTGCAAGCAGTGAAATTGAAGGACTGGCATCGGATTTGCGTGTCTTAGTTGACGATTTTAAGATTTAAGATTAACTGTATTGATAGAATTTATTATGGTTTTATTTACGGCAAATGGATAATAGACGGGCTGCTTTGCTTTTACACGGATCTGATTTAAAGCCCTGTTCATCGGTATTTTGTGTTTCTTCGTCTTCTACTATTTCAATTATTTCGGGTTGAACGTCAGACTCGGCTGTAGTCTGCGCTGCTTTCAGTTTAGCGGCTTTTTGTGCTTTGGCTCGGGCAATTCTTTGGGCTTTCAATTTTGCAGCACGAATACGCGCGGCTCTCGCTTTAGCCGCTTTTACTTTGGCGGCTTTTGCAGCTTGTGCTGCACGAGCTCGGACGAGTTTATCTTTGGCTAGACGTTCTTGTAGTGCTTTATTTCTTGCGGCTTTATTCGCTTTCTGTTTTGCTACAGCTTTGGCCTGTTCACGTGTTGCAACATTGCGTTGTTGTTCTTGCTGTCGTTTTTTAGTTGCACGTTTATTATCACTTGATTTATTTTTCTTTTTTGATTTATTGCTGGATTTAATGTTTAACTTTTGCAGGCGTTTAATTTCAGGCTCGGCTTTTTCATAACCGGCGTAATAGGCTTTCTGATACATGAGCAGTGCATTGGCATTGCTCTGTTCTACCCCTTCACCGTGCTCGTACATTTCTCCTAATTTCATCATTGCGGAAGTAACACCCGTTTCAGCCATTTGTTTTTGAAACAAAAACAAACTTTTTAGAGGATCGCCTGCTGCAAATGCAGCAGATGCTATCGCAACTAATAAAACTAAAATTAATGATAAACGTCTATAAAGCATTTTGTCTCACGAGGGCCTTAACCAAATCTTACGAACAATAATACACAAATAAGTTAAGGTAGTATTAACACAACCTTAACGGATTTTTTAAGCAACTTTACATAACGACTATCAATATATGCAATTGCGCCATCGGTGCGAGCGACCCATTTAATAATCTCACGGTTGCTGTTAAGTTGTTTCGGTGGTTTACCCTTACCGGTGTATTTAAGTTTAGACCAATATCGGTTCATGGAGCGCTCTGATTTTTTAACTACACGCTTGTAAAAGTCTTGCCGAACTGCTGAACGTTTTGGTAAATCACCTGCGTAAATGGTTTGGCCATTAGAATAACTTTTCATTCTACCTAAATAAATTTTAGCAATTTGACTCTCAATTAAGTTGCTATCAGACACCTCGGGATTGACAATAATGGCAACACCTGCGTGTGTGATTGCAGTGAAAAGGTACAATGAACTCAGTACCAGAGTACGAGTTAAAATTTTGTATAACGTTGTCATTAAGGACCCCTAAAAAAGTAAATCTAATGCGACAGTGTAAACTCTGCCTGTAACTGATATTGGTGCGTCATACAAACCGAAAGCGCCTGGTTTTTTAGATGCGATTTCAAATTTTAATGCGGCAGATTCATCGATTTCGGCACGGATGCCAAGTGCCACTGATTCTTGCACTAAAGCAAAAGGACTTGAATCTTTGCCCTTATCAATTTTAGCGATAGTAGCATAAGGCAAGTAATCACCGATACGATAACCTGCAGTGATGTAATATGCTTTTTGGTCCGGGAATGCGCCGGTTAACTTTGGATCGGTATCACGCACAATGTATTCAGAATAAACCACGATATCATTCACATCCACGGTAATACCGATGCCGCCAAAGGCACCATCAAGATCTGTGTCTGCACCAAAATCCACCTTGGTGTTAAAGTAACCAATTCGAAATGCAATCCCCTCATAGGTAAGACTTGCATTAAATCCGAGCATATTGCGCGTGACGAAATCAGCTTGTGTCCCAACTGCTGTAGTGATGGGGATATTAAGTGTAGTAAATGCGCCACCTTGCACTGATTTAGGTGGGAGAAACGTGGTACTAGTACCACCACCAATATACACCTCAGCCAGGATGCTCATATTACTTATGTTAGTTTGATACACTAAATCTAGGCCGTTAACCGAGCGAATCGGATTGGTACTATACACTTCTTCCGGTGGTGTCGCCCACGGGTAGGCATAACCCACGTCTTTATAATCCGACACCATGTAAAATGGGCCTTTGACTTTACCAATGCGTAATGATAAATCATTACTAATTCTATAATTGGCATATGCCCATTCGGTTTCAACATTGTATTTTTGGTTGGCTCCACCACGCATGGATAACACCACGGTCATGTCCATCTTGTCCGAAATATCCGTCGCAAACTGAATGCCGATATTGCTCTCACGACTGTCAAAATTGGTATAGCTGGTTTTAGCAAGGTTATTGTAATACGACACACCCTCGCTGTTATCGTTGGCGATTGCTTTAAATGTCGCGTAGCCACTGATCTCTATATCAGCGGCATAACTTATGGGCGTAGTTAAAACTAACAATCCTGTAATAATGCTAAAGACGCGGATGTTCATTATTTCTCCTATAATTTTTATGTAAACTGCTTCTTGATTGAGTTACATACGATAAATTTAAATTAACGAATGGCTTTCATCGAAAATTTAAAAAACTGCTTAATATTTTTATTGAAGTTTAAATAACTTTAGATTTTTTATTCCCATGTAGTATCGTCATAATAAAAGAAAACTTTAATAAAAGATTTACATTTTTTTTGTATGTAAATAGTTGGTCACAAAATTTTACGCAGTAGATACTGATAATGAGGTTATGTCAAGTATTGGTAAACACTTATATTCTTAAATAGCAGCGTATGTATGTGGGAAAAATGATTACAAATAGTTTTTTGAGTAAATGATAGGCGCACAAAGCCGATTAGTTTTTAGGTGTTGAAAAAATACGACTGGACTATATTTTCAATTTGAAAAAAATGACAGCGATTGAAATTTAAATATGTGTGTCGCTTGCTATTTATTGTAAAATTTATCAACGGTTATTCAAAAATAAATCACCCAATTAATGCTTGTTCAGTTTGTTAAACATAATAATTTACAGCCAATTTATCAATTTTTCATTTAACGTCAGATAATAGTGAGTTTCGTTTTGATATCGTTATGCTAAATTGACCGTCAATTATTGTATTTTAAATACGTAACTTTTAAAGCCTTGATTTTTATATATAAAATCCTGTATTTTGAAATTGAGTATTAGCTTCTAGGGTTATAAAATAGTTTGGTTTTATTCTAAATGCCAATTGGTTATTCATTTTAGTCATTAATACTCAAGCTTAAATGTAAACGACATAATTTATCCCATTTTGACTAATGAGTATCGGCTTGGATACAATCTGATAGATACTGTCGCTATTGACTGCTTGGTGTACAATAGCCAACCCAATACACCGTTCTATATTTTAAAGGTAAGGAGTGAATTTTTGGAACAATATCGTGGAACAACTATATTATCCGTCCGCCGTGGCAATTGCGTGGTGATCGGCGGTGATGGCCAAGTCACCTTAGGCAATACCGTGATGAAAGGCAATGCACGAAAAGTTCGACGTTTGTATCATGATAAAGTGATAGCCGGTTTTGCCGGTGGTACGGCTGATGCGTTTACGTTGTTTGAACGTTTTGAGGCCAAGCTCGAAAAACATTCAGGACACCTAGTGCGCTCCGCCGTAGAATTAGCCAAAGACTGGCGAACCGATAAAATGTTACGCCGACTAGAGGCATTACTGGCCGTGGCAGATGACAGCGCATCATTGATTATCTCAGGTAATGGTGATGTCATTGAACCCGAAGAAGGCTTAATGGCGATTGGCTCGGGTGGTCCATTTGCTCAAGCAGCAGCGCGCGGCTTATTGGATAATACTGATTTAACAGCGCGTGAAGTTGTCGAAAAAGGTTTGGGTATTGCAGCTGATATTTGTATTTATACCAATCACAATCGTGTAATTGAAGAGCTGAGCTACTAAAATAATATTTTAAAAGTAAAAAAGTAATAAGGATTTATTGAATGACACAATTAACCCCTAGGGAAATCGTTTCTGAACTTGATAAACACATCATCGGGCAAAATGATGCTAAACGAGCTGTTGCCATTGCACTGCGAAATCGTTGGCGGCGTGGCTGTGTTGATGTTTCATTACGTAATGAGATCACACCAAAAAATATCTTAATGATTGGGCCAACCGGTGTTGGTAAAACAGAAATAGCACGTCGCTTGGCAAAATTAGCGAATGCACCGTTTTTAAAAGTGGAAGCGACCAAGTTTACCGAAGTGGGTTATGTCGGTCGCGATGTTGAATCCATCGTGCGTGACTTAATTGAAATTTCAATTAAGTTAACACGCGAAGTTGAAATGGCCAAAGTCAAAACCCGCGCTGAAGATGCCGCCGAAGAAAAAGTACTGGATATTTTATTACCACCGGTTCGCAAATTTGGTTTTAATACCGATGATGTCGAAACCGATGCCGAAGAAGAAAGTACAACTCGTCAAAAGTTTCGAAAAAAATTACGTGAAGGCGAGTTAGACGAAAAAGAGATTGAAGTCGAAATAAATGCACCGTCCGTGGGCGTTGAAATAATGGCACCGCCGGGCATGGAAGAAATGACCAGCCAATTGCAGGGCATGTTTCAAAACATCGGTGGTGGTAAAAAATCAAAACGCAGTTTACCGGTATCCAAAGCATTAAAAATATTAGCGCAAGAAGAAGCAGCCAAATTAGTTAATGATGATGACATTAAAGCGCGCGCAGTCAGCAATGTTGAAGAAAACGGCATCGTATTTTTGGATGAAATGGATAAAATTACCTCACGCTCAAACGCCAGTGGTGCAGACGTGTCACGCGAAGGTGTACAACGTGATTTATTGCCATTAGTTGAAGGTTGTACAGTAACCACTAAATACGGCATGATTAAAACTGATCATATTTTATTTATTGCCTCGGGCGCATTTCATCTAGCCAAACCATCGGATTTAATACCCGAGTTACAAGGTCGCTTTCCAATTCGCGTTGAATTACAAGCCTTAAGTACCAACGATTTTGTTAGAATATTAACCGAGCCCGATGCCTCGCTGACCAGACAATACACAGCATTATTAGATACTGAGGCAGTCACCTTAAAATTTAAAAAAGACGGAATCAAACGCATTGCCGAAGTTGCCTTTGAAGTGAATGAACGCACCGAAAATATTGGCGCGCGTCGCTTACACACCGTTATGGAACGTATGCTCGATGAAGTCTCATTTGCCGCATCCGACATGGCCGACGAGACAGTCACCGTTAATGCCAAATACGTAGACGATCAATTAACCGATCTTGTCCAAGACGAAGACTTGAGTCGTTTTATTTTATAAAGTTAAATAGGAAATAGCTAGATGTCAGATTCACCAAAACCAACTGAGATTAATTTACACCAAAAATCTCGAATTTTAGAAGTCGCCTTTAATGATGGTAAAACGTTTCAGTTACCCGTAGAATTTTTACGCGTTTATTCACCCTCAGCAGAAGTTGCAGGCCACGGTCCAGGGCAAGAAGTGTTACAAATTGGTAAACAAGATGTCAACATTGAAAAAATTGAACAAGTTGGCAATTACGCCATTCAAATCTTTTTTGATGATAACCATAATACTGGAATTTATGCCTGGACAACTCTGTATGACTACGGCGCAAATTACACCGAATTATGGCAAAAATATTTAGACCGTTTAAAAGATGCTGGCCATAAACGTGTGGAGCCATCGATTAACTAGTTTAAATTCAGTATAAGGATTTTTGCATTTAATTATAAAGTAGTTCGAAAAAAACGACCCTGTTTATGGCCGATGCCTTGAGTGAATATTATATTTATTCCTAGTACTTCTCTTATTCTGGGTTTAGATTAATGAGAAAGGTAGCGGCATTAAATTACTCAGTAAATAAAGCTAATTAGCATTGGAAATCACGTGACAGACGATAATACACATTTTGGATACTCAACCGTAAAAGCAACAGAAAAGGCCGGTAAAGTGGCTGAGGTATTTCATTCTGTCGCGAGCAAATACGACGTTATGAACGATTTGATGTCGATGGGCGTGCACCGTCTCTGGAAGCGTTTTACAATCGAACGCAGTGGTGTTCGCAGTGGCCAACGGGTGTTGGACATTGCCGGTGGTACCGGTGACTTGGCCGCGAAATTTTCACGCCTAGTTGGTGCCACGGGTGAAGTCATTTTAGCCGATATTAACGACTCCATGCTCAAAGTTGGTCGAAGCCGCTTAGTTAATAAAGGCATTGTTGGTAATATAAATTACGTGCAAGCCAATGCTGAATGCCTGCCGTTCCCCGATAATTACTTTGATTGCATCACCATTGCATTTGGTCTGCGTAATGTCACCGATAAAGATAAAGCGCTGCGTTCCATGCAGCGCATCATCAAGCCCGGTGGCCGCGTGATGGTGCTTGAGTTTTCTAAACCGACCACCAAAGCATTGAATTTTATTTACGACAAATACTCATTTAACCTATTACCTAAAATGGGCAAATTGATTGCTAACGATGCCGAGAGCTATCAATATCTCGCCGAATCCATCCGAATGCACCCCGATCAAGAAACACTCAAGGGCATGATGGAAAATGCAGGACTCGAGCGTTGCAGTTATCATAATTTAACCGGTGGCGTGGTAGCACTGCACATAGGTTACAAACTGTGACAGCCACTTGCTCCAACATATCCGAATCCACTGTCGACCCGCTTGTTTATGCCGGTTTTTGGCGGCGCTTGTTTGCTACCCTAATTGATTTTGTATTACTGCTGACACTGCTCATACCAATTTATCTGTTAATTCAAGGCCTGCCATTAACCGTTTCATTTGTTGCTAATCACTGGGTTTTTAACTTGCTGTGGTTTGTGAGTTTAATTGCATTTTGGAGTAGCACGGGTGCTAGCCCAGGTAAACGTTTATTGAATTGCAAGGTCGTTAAAATCAATAAAGATAATTCCATATCCAATTTAACCGTAATCACCGCAGTGTTACGTGCATTAGCTTATATTGTATCCGCCTTACCGATTTATTTTGGTTTCTTTTGGATAGGTATTGATAAAAAGAAACGCGGTTTTCACGATATGTTACTGCACACCGCCGTTATCATCGACGATGAAAATGATGAAAAAAAATCCATTGAAACACTAATGGCATTATTTCCTAAATGAGCTTTTTGAAAATAGAAGCACAGCAAGCTTTTTATGCACTACTCGAGCAGGCAATCAATCGTTACCTTGAGCTGGATCCCGACTACAGTTTCAAATTAACACCGCTATACGGTTCAATAATAGAAATTAGATTACATGGACTGGGTTTCGTGGTTTTTTTAAGAACCGACAGCAAAGGTATTATGTGTCAAAACCAGTTTGATGGTGAGCCAGATTGTGTGATTGAAGGCACGCCGCTTGGATTATTAAAAATGACCGTCAGTTTGGACGGTGATAAAAGTGCCCAAACCAAAGGACTTTTCTCAGGCGAAGTTGCCATTACGGGTGATGTGCAACTCGGACAAAAAATGAGTTCAGTGCTCGACAGTATCGAAATAGATTGGGAAGAACACGTATCCCATATCACCGGTGATGTTGTTGCCTATCGACTAGGCCAAATAGTCAAACACGGTGCAAATTGGATGCAAGATAGCACCCAACAACTGCGTGATAATCTGCGGGACTATTTAATATACGAATCAGACGACCTGCCAGAACCTGCCGAAGTACAACAATTTATTATGCAAGTGGACAGCTTACGGGATGATGTTGCTCGTGCAGAAGCTCGAATACAGAAAATACAGCAGTATTTTACTGATAATGACTCAAAATAAAAAAAAGTTACGTTTAATATTTTACAAATGGCTCAATAATCAGGACAATACCCTCCCCGAGCATTTAATAACCAAGCAATAACCAACGTTAAGAAAATAACACCATGAGCGATATACCTGACTTTACATCTGACGAATTTAAAATAATTTCTGACACCTTAACAGAACGTTTTGGGCACGAGATTGAAACTCAACTAGTGGATACCGAAGTCCGATTGGATAAAGGTGATCGCGAGTTAACCGAAGTTCCTGCTATTTATTGGGAAGCAAATGACTGTAATTTTATTATTATCAAAAAGGGTGCCAATCGTTTTCATAATCAATTTTTTTATGGCGTAAACAAACAATACGGCACGGGTATTGACGAGTATGATGATATCCACAAATGTACTGTTACCCTGCTACAAGTTCAAGCCGATCATGCACTAAAAGAAGGCTTGTCCGAACAAGATTCATAAATTTACTTATTTTATTATTTAAAACCTTAAATTACGGAGAACCAACATGGCCACGAAGAAAAAAGCCAAGAAAAAAGTAGCAAAAAAGAAAGTTGCAAAGAAAAAAGTAGCTAAAAAGAAAGTGGCCAAGAAAAAGGTTGCCAAAAAGAAAGTAGCCAAGAAAAAGTCTGCCAAGAAAAAAACCGGTAAGAAAAAAACGGCTAAAAAGAAATCGAAAAAACCAGCACCAATGAATGCATTTTATGCACAATCTGGTGGTGTGACTGCGGTTATTAATGCCAGTGCCTGTGGTGTGATTGAAACAGCACGTAAGAATGGCAACAAAATCGGTAAAGTCTACGCGGGCCGAAATGGCATCATCGGTGCCTTACTTGAAGAATTAATTGATACTACAAAAGAATCAGCATCTGCTATCGCCGGTTTACGTTATACCCCATCTGGTGCGTTTGGCTCATGTCGCTTCAAACTTAAAAGTCTGGAAGAAAATCGTCGTGAATACGAACGCCTAATTGCCGTATTTAAAGCCCATAACATTGGGTTTTTCTTTTACAACGGTGGTGGTGATTCTGCTGATACTTGTTATAAAATTTCACAATTATCCGAAGAAATGGGTTATCCAATTCAAGCCATCCATGTGCCTAAAACAGTGGATAACGATTTACCGATTACTGACGTTTGCCCTGGCTTTGGTTCAGTGGCTAAATACATCGCGATTTCAACACGTGAAGCGAGTTTTGACGTGGCCTCAATGTGCAAAACATCCACTAAAGTATTCGTACTTGAAGTAATGGGCCGTCATGCTGGTTGGATTGCTGCTGCAGGTGGTTTAGCCGCAGATGAAGATAACGATATTCCTGTTGTTATTTTATTCCCAGAAATCGAATTCAATCAAGAAAAATTCTTAGCGATTGTTGACGAGAAAGTGAAAAAACACGGTTATTGTACTGTTGTTGTATCCGAAGGTATCCATTGGCCAGATGGTCGTTTCTTAGCTGAAACTGGTCTAAAAGATTCGTTTGGTCATAGCCAACTCGGTGGTTGTGCTCCTGTTGTGGCAAATATGATCCAAGAAAACCTTGGTCATAAATATCACTGGGGTGTGGCAGATTACATGCAACGAGCAGCGCGTCATATTGCATCTAAAACTGACGTTGAACAAGCTTATGCCGTGGGTAAAGCAGCCGTTCAATTTGCCATTAAAGGTGAGAACGCAATAATGCCGACGATTGTGCGTAAATCGAATAAGCCCTACAAATGGACTATTGGTAAAGCCGATTTAGCTAAAGTTGCTAATGTTGAAAAAATGATGCCAGAAAATTTCATCAGTAAAGATGGTTTCGGTATCACTAAAGCATGTCGTGATTATTTAGTACCGTTAATTAAAGGTGAAGATTATCCTCCTTATAAAGATGGGATGCCTAAATACGTTACATTGAAAAAAGTAGCGGTAGAGAAAAAACTTAAAGAAGATTTTGAACTTTAGGTTTTAAATAAAAAGGCGGCCTGATTCACTATAGGCCGCCTTTTTTTATACCCAATTACTGTTGTTCCGTGAGATATACAAAAAACAGAGAACAGCGATAAAGTGCTTACGTTATAATGTTTGCTTTATCATCGGAGATGAAACCAGTGCAGTGGTGCTCGATAAATAGTTAACTGGAAAGCAGTGGAATAAAATATGACGTTAGATAAAGCACGAGAATACATGGTTGTGCAAGCTGATATGGGTGGTGGTTATAACCGCAATGGTGCCAAGATGATTTTGTTTGATGTACAAAAAAATCATGGCCAACCTGGTGTCGATACTCTCATCCGAGAATATAATTTAGAAGAAATTTTTGGATTTAAAGTGGGCACTGAATTTGTATTAAAATAATTCACTTTTCTTTCGGAAACTTATAACAATAGCTCTAAAGTATAAGCACAAGCTTGATATTAAACTCAATGATACAATTCGGATATGAAATCGACATAGCCTATCGAAAGTCAACGTGCCAGTAGTGAATGGAATTATAAAACATGCTTAAAGCCATTCAAAAATATTTCGATTCATTTATCACTACCGAGTCAGAAGTTGATGTTCAACATCAATTAAAACTGGCGAGCACGGCATTGTTGATCGAAATGATGTTACAAGACCATGAAGTCGCTGAACAAGAAATAATAGCAATTAAAAAGGCTATTCAAGAGGCATTTAAATTAACTGAAAACGAAAGTCAAACTTTATACGTGCTAGCTGAAACTGAACAGCGCAATGCAACAGACTATCATCAATTTACACGCTTAATTGCGCAAAATTACACTGCCGATCAAAAATTACAAGTGATTAAAAATCTATGGCAAGTTGCCTATGCCGATGGTCGACTCGATAGTCTAGAAGAACATATGCTGCGAAGAATTTCCGATTTAATCTACGTCTCCCATTCTGATTTTATTCGAATAAAACATCACGTTTTAAATAGTTTAAAAAAATAACGTTTTAAAATTCTTACTTATCATACTAAATAGATTTTGATTAAATTTGTTTGTAAGTTGATATTGACAATTTAAATGTATTATACTCCTGTGGATATTAATTTATAGAAAATTATTGATACGTTTCGACACATATTGAAACAAAGTGAAATATAGAGATAGTTATTTGTAGGTTATTTTTTAATTAAATAAAAAGGGATTTTATAATAATAATGGTAACTATTAAAAACACTATACGAAATATTGTAGCATTAACGACACTGTGTTTCTCTGGTATGGCCCATGCAGCTGGTAATACTTACTTAGTGGTTGAATTTGGTCAAATTAAAATTAATGAACAGGTTGCTAATGTCGAGGGGATTAATAACTCGGCAAATAGAATTCGCGTGGGCGCACAAAAAAAATATGTAAACTGGAATTTTTCTGGTGGTCTAGGAGGTTTTTTATATTCCGACAGACAAGGTTTTAGTCAGAATGTTGTTGATCAATTTGGTAATCAGTCAACGGCGAGTTCAAGCTCGAGTGCGACTAATGTCTATTTTGATGTTGGTTATAGTTATGCTCTATCCAGTGAATTTTTAGTTAATCTTCAAACGGGCTATGAACATGTAGCTAGTTCATCTAGAAAAATAGCAAATTGCCAAAGCTGCTCTAAAGTTACTATTAATGTAAAAGCGGGTACGTATATTGCGCCGCGAATCGCCTATCAACTGGGTCGTGCTTTAAAGTTGAGTTTAGTGTATCGACAATTTTTATCGGGTGATATTAAGAGTGATCTTGCTTTTAATATGGCTTGGCGGTTTTAGTTCTTAGTTTATAAGGCCACTGTCTTTTTTATTAAAATTTTTTATTGGCCTTAGCTAAGAATTTAAATTCTATAACTAAAACCGGTTGCTATCGAGGAAATGTCATCTCCAAGCACACCTTTGAACCATTGATATTCAGCACGTAAGGTTATTTTTTCTGCAACATTATAATTTGCACCAAAACTGTAACTTAAATCGGTACCTTTATTTTGTGGTATAAAACCACCGTTGACGCGACCAGTCGCACTCCAGGAATAGAAACCAATCTTTAAGAAAATTTCAAGATTATTGGTAATGGGTAAGAATGTTATCCCCGTGGCTTCGATGCCCGAGACACTCACTGAGCCGGTATTGTTGCCACTAATATCAAATTGTGCAAGACGATTATAGGTACCTTCAAAACCATAATATTTGTTACGGACTCCACCATAGGCTTTGTAGAAGAAGCCTTTATCGTAACCAGTCAGTCCAATGCTGGATTGACCAAATGCCACACCGACGTAGTCATCGGCTGACACCATTGGCGTGCACGTGAGTAGTAGTAGTCCTGCAATTAGTAGTATTGTTGACCTTTTCAACGCCAGCTCCAAATCTGTAATGAGAATGTCATTATCGTAAGCGGATTATAAGCGTTTTTAACTGAATAGTAGCTGAATTATATAAATACTTTAAGTGAAGTTTACGTTAACAATCTTGGTGTTTTTATTTGTTATTTTATTTTAAGCGTTGAAATATCAAAGTCCCAATTGGATAATAGTTTGTTAAATTCTTGCTTGGGTAATGGTTTGCTAAAATAATAGCCCTGAATGTAGTCACAGTCGATTGAGTATAAACAATTTAGTTGTTCTTTATCTTCTACCCCTTCGGCAACGATTTTGAGATTTAAGTTCTGGCCAATCGCGATGATTGTTTTAACAAGGGATTTATCTTCGGGATTTTCCATAATGTCGCTAATAAACGAGCGATCAATTTTGAGAATATTGACTGGTAATTTTTTTAAATAACTTAGCGAGGAGTAACCTGTACCAAAATCATCAACAGAAAATATTACCCCTAGATCGCGAATTGAATTCATCCAAGCTATCGCTTCATCGGTATCATTCATCACTAGGCTTTCAGTTATTTCAAAAATTAATTGTTTGGCTGGCAGTGTCGAGAGTGTAATGATATTTTCTACGCGTTCTTTTGTTAAGCCCAGTTTTAATTGTTTTACCGATAGATTAACGGATATCAATGGTGGCTTACTAACTAAATCAGCCCACTTAGCTGCAGTTTCACATGCGGTTTTTAATACCCATTCACCTAGTGGCCCAATCAGGCCGGTGTGTTCAGCAAGTGGAATAAATTCATCAGGCGACACAAAACCACGTTGTGGATGAATCCAGCGTAGCAATGCTTCGGCGCTACTTATATTTCCGGTGTTAAGATCAATAATGGGTTGATAGACTAATGAGAATTCTTCTCGTTCAAGTGCTTTGCGTAAATCATTACTCAAACGCATTCGGTTGGTTACTTCTTTATCCATTTCTTCTTTAAAAAAACAGAAATTATTTCGTTCATTTTCTTTAACGCGGTAAAGTGCAATGTCAGAATTTCGCATTAAGGTATTAGCATCTTTGCTATCATTAGGGTATAACGTAATACCGATGCTAACACCAATAAACGATTCATGGCCATCAATGGTAAATGCCATTTTAAAAGAAGATATTATTTTATTGGATACGATTGAACAATCGTCTTCATTTTTTATGTCGCACAAGATGACACTAAATTCATCACCGCCTATGCGCGCTAATGTATCACTGTCTCGAATGCAGGATTGAAGCCGAGTTGCAGCGTGTTGTAATACCTTATCACCAATAACATGGCCATAGGTATCGTTAACTAATTTGAAATTATCGAGGTCAATCGATAGCAAAGCCATTTTATGATTGTTGCGTAATGAGCTACGTGTTTCTTGCTTTAAACGCTCTAAGAGTAAAATACGGTTAGGTAAATTAGTTAATTCATCATAATTTGCTTGATGGCGTAATTCATCTTCGTATTGTTTTCGAAAGCTAACATCATGTATAATACCAATTAATTTGAGGCTTCCGCTTTTTTTATTGATACGAACTTCACCTTCATGGTGAACATAACAAATTTTACCGTCGTTATAGAGTATCCTGTGATTAAGCCGATAGCCACCACCACTGCTTTTAGCTTGCTTTAACGTTGCTTCAAAATAAACTCTATCGTCAGGATGTATTAACTCAAGTAGCGAATTATAATAACCGTCAAATTGTTGTTCTATAATACCACAGATGCGATAAAATTCTTCAGAGCACCATATTTTATCTTGGTCAATATCATATTCCCAATTACCAACGTGTGCGATACGTTGTGCTTCTGCTAATCGATTGGATGTTTCTTCGATATCGGCAGTCTTATTTTTTATTACATCAACCATTGTGTTAAAACTGCTTAATAATTCTTTAATTTCAAACGGGATAAATCGATGGTAGGTTGTTGCTTTGGATAAATTATTACTACCTGATTTTAAATTTGCGGAATTAACCACAGATTGAATGGGTCTGGATAAAATGCCAGCAGTAATCCAACCTATAAAACCTGCGATGCTAATTCCTATTATCGTAATTAACAGTGTTAATACGCTTACATGGGCTGCTCGATCCTCAAGTTCTTCAAAGGGTTGTGGTATCATCACGCCCCAGCCCACCGTCGGCACAAAGGTATAACCTGCTATCATATCAGCCTTCATTGCGGGAGTATAAAATTGAGATACCCCCGTTTTTCCTTGCATCATACTTTTAACCGGCGGTAAAAAACTCATGTCTTTCATTGTGGTTACCCAACTTTTAATTGGGTGCGCTATCGCTCGCCCAGTTTTATCAACGATGGCGGCATGACCGCGTTTACCAAAGATCACTTTTTGCTGTGCCTCACGAATGTGTTTTGTAGATAATGACGCAATGGCAATGTGTGTTTGGTTAATGGCTTTGACTAAATAAAATGTTGCTAGGTTATTTTCATCACGTGACAGGTTACTGTAAAAAACAGTTTGCGTTTGTAATACCGATTTTTTTAGTAATGGTTTTATAGTCTTTAAAACTTTAGGGTTTATCGATTTTAGTTTTTTCTGGTCCGGGGAGCTAGTGTTAACAATTGAACCATCCACTGTTATTATGTCAACATATCGAATGAACAAGGTGTCTAAGTGTTGTTTAAAACCGTCTAGTGTATGATGTTGAGCAAGATTTTTAGCGATTAGGCGAAAACTACTTTCAACATCGATAATGTAACGTGTTAGATCGCCAGTTAAATTCCTAGCAACTAATAAATGTTTTTCTTTAACGGCTTCAATTTCTTTATGCAATGCTTCTTGTTGTACCCAGGCACCAAGGATCATTACTGGGACACTGGAAATCAGCGTAAATGTAATAAACAAAAAATACCGCAATTTTATTCGGGATAGCATTAATAATTTCCATTAATTGTTTGGAATTAAACAATTTAATCTAGGTGTTAACACTATATAATATCGACTATAGAATTAAATGTTTTAGGGAATAATGTGATTTCATGGTCTTTAAAATTAATGCAGGGCTAATTTATGATTGACCCAACTAAGTTAATTGTTTACTAAAACTATTGAGCAATAATGAGAAAAAAATGAGTTTATTATTTAGCACACTAGCCGTGTTGTTTATAGCGGTAATCGTGATTATTGGGCTAGTGAATATTTTGGGTTTAGCGCAAGGTGAACCCCCTGAAAATCTTGGCGTTCACGATAATTTATTATGGTACTGCCCTAAAATGCCAAACTGCGTATCATCCGATTCAATTATTCCGGACTACGATATTGCGGCATTACCTTATGATTCAACACCGGAAAAATCAATTAACACCATTCGAAACGTGCTGTTATCTCTGTATGGCATTCGCATTATCACGGAACGATCGGATTATATTTATGCCGAGTGTCGGTCCCGTATTATAGGTTTTGTGGATGATCTTGAAATATATTGTGAAGATTCGAATAAAATATGCCATGTTCGATCTGCGGCACGGCTTGGTTATTCTGATTTTGACGTTAACCGCAAACGGGTTGAAAAGATTAGGGCATTATTAAAGTAGCAGCAGCGAACTTGTTGTAAAACAAGCTCGCAGTACTGTCAAAAAAGTTCCGATCAATAAATTGATCGGAGATTCGGCGTGGTGCACTTTTTGAGATTTGGATTCGTGTCGGCACTTCCTATTGCCATTGAATTCATGCATCGAACTCACACATCCAACTCCAGTTATTACGATTAATCATGGACCTGATATGAATATCGTGAAATGGACGGTTTATAATTAACCGTTGTCATTAACGGTCAAACTCTGGTTTTTTAAGACGTTTGGGATTACTGATGCGCTATTTATTGCTGATTTAATCTGCGCAAATGGAATAAAGATTAGAACTCCCTTTTGTAAAAAATACCATGTCCATTGACAAACATTGTGGCACGGTTCGACATTTATTGTGAGATGTACTGCTCAAAAATTACCACTATCTACTTGTTTATACTGAAACAATCATTGATTAGTATAGTTTTTAAACAATTATTACTGTATTCATCCGATCAAAATGTTTAGTTGTAGTTTACAAGTTATCCAATTTATCACACTTTTTTTAGTTAATAATACTCATTCAGCTATTTGTTATAAATATTATTATAACTATTAAAGAAAATCTTATTAAGCCGATATTATTTTTAATACCTCAATTGGTAGTAACGATGGTTTAGTAAAATGAAGATAAATTATAATTTAATGCTGGCTGGTATATTAACGATTATTGTTGGTGTATTATTTCTGGCTGTTATTGTTGGCGGTCCTGATTGGTATCGTTTTTTTGGTTTGGGTGAACAAGCAGCAAGCCAAGTTGAGCAAGGTTTATTGAAGCCCCATGCATTAACCTTTTTATTGGCAGTTACGTTGATTATTTGGGGTTGTTATGCTTTTTCAGGAGCTGGATTATTAAAACGCTTGCCCTTACTTAAACCATCATTGGTGTGGATTACGATTATTTTTTTATTACGCGGAGTCGCTTTTATTCCAGCCTATTTGTTTGAGCCCAATGGGGTTGACAATATTATCATTGTCAGTTCATTTTTATGTCTGACATTTGGCATCACGTATGCGATTGGTCTTAAAGAAGTCTGGGCGAGATTGTAAGATTTAAACTGTATTTATTTAACTGGCCCAACAACGTTGGATGCGTTTAGTCGTGGTATTTAAACTACTATTACTGGTATTGGCATCACGCAATCCATCTTGAGTTAAACTTAGGCTGCTGCACTCGGAATCAGCTTTGCCAACTTTTGTCGCTGTCATGGTGTAACGTGTATCACTACTGGTTAACGCAACCGTGATATTATAATGCTGTTGTAATGATATTTTAGTAATGCCAATATCAGGACAGCCAGTATAAGACCCATTGCCATTTCGAGAACGACAACGCTCCAGTTCAACACTAAATTTTAACATTGTCCGTACTGCATCACTTCTAATTTCTTTATTACGATAGGCGGTGTATTGCGGTACCGCGATTGCAGTAATTATTGACACAATAGCAATAACTACCAATATTTCAATTATGCTGAAACCTGAATTTTTCATTGGTTTACTCTTTTGCACGCCAGTGAGTTTTTAATATTTTACTGTTAATGTTGATTGGCAGTTCTTCAGTCCCGACCAAAATACGAACATCGTCACTGGTAAATACCGGTTGTGGTGACGGTGGTAGCGCACCGGCTTTTAATTCTTTAACACGGTTTGCGCGTGCCGGCAGTGGTGCGCTGGCAAGATTGGCCGTTGGAGTTGCATCCACAATGCTCATGAAGTAATAACGCCCGGTTCCAACCGAGACCTGACACGCCGAAGTACTTGCGGTTGTTTCTGGCTGATAGCTGGTAAATAAAATGTTATTTTCAAAGGTGAGAGCAGTTGACAGTATTTTTTCACCCGCATTTTCCATTGTTATGTACCAACCTGAGGCACCTAGTAATGTGGCACGGGCGGCATCGCGCGCGTCTTGATCGCTACCTTCAAGAATAATATTAGCAGTCGCGTCATATAAACTTGACTCGGTTAATTTTGTGTAGCTTGTTAAAATATACTGGTAGTTTTTATCTTTTAAAACATAAAAACGATTTTGTACGGCTTTATCGAGTGGGTGCGCGCGCCAGCCCGATCCAATCGAAATGGTAAGGTAACGCCCTGTAGAACCATTAATCAGCGCTACATCCGGTGCATTATAGAATCGACGATTGCCTAGAGCATCACCTGCGTTTAAATCGGCAATAACACCACCTGTCACTAATGCTGAAACTGAACTGGAACTTGCGGCGGCTTCGCCATTAAAGTCAAAACGCCAAACCTGGCCGCCCATATCACCAACATACATTAAATCGGCAGTTCCATTTTGGTTTACATCAACAACTGTTAGATCGGACGGGATACTGTAATTCATGTCTGTAAAGGCGGTACTATAGTCGCTTGAGTTTGAGCCACCACTCCAGATCAAATTGCCAGTGATAGCATTAACAATATAAATACTGTTGCCCATGGTATCGGCACTGCGAGTTGTTTTAGTATCTTGGGCAACATCGTAACCGCCGGCAAAAATAATGACCTTGGTTTTACCGGTTGCGCCATCAATAGTTAATGTCGACAAATCAATATCCGCTAATATTGGGCGTGACCAGCTTTGGCCAAGGTTCTCAAAACCAGTTGTCGTGTTATCAATGGACCATAAAACTTTAGGAGCCGATCGAACGGTAACATCTAATGCGAAATAATTTTGGCCACCACGGCGTAGTCCGGCATATAAATAGACATGATCATCACTCAGATCAATATTTGAATTTGATCCTGTTATTTTTTTATCATCGTCAACATCAAAGCGCCAAATCGTAATGGCACCATCAACACCGTAGACCGGATTACCGGTATTGTTGGTGGTGTTATCTTTTAATATTTTTAGATTTTTTAATAATGAGCGGGGAATAAATGCAAACTCTTCACTACCATCTGTGGTGTCAATTGCATGAAGGTAGCCCTCGTTGGTGCCAAAGAACAAAGTAGTATCGGCAATGGTTAAGGTATCATCATAACTGACAATGACTGGTTCGGAATGTAACGGTGCGCCCATTTGTTGGCGACCGGTTTTAACGGCCTCGGCATAACTTCCAATGTCTTGTACGCCGCCATTGTCCGCGCCTTTTGCCCAATTAATAATATTATCACGTTCGGTGTTATCTGCCGCGCCAAGGTCGGTAGCCGTAATATTGGTGTTGGAGAAAGTATTATCAGTGCTGGTTAAATTAGTGTCGCTAGATAAATTGGAGTAAACGGTTCTGGTTGCCGTTAATTTTTCGGCTGCGCCGCCAATCGTGGTCTCATTACCATCGGTGCTGGCACTCCAAAAACTTTTAGCGGTAGATTTAAATGTTAATGACGCTAAATCAATGGCCAGTGCATTATTGGCATCAAATACACTTAATACTCCTGAGCTATCGGGTTTTAAACTGTAACGTTTAATATTGCCTGCCCAGTTTTGTCTTGAGGTGGGTTTAAATAATGCCATGTAAATTTGATCGCTGTTGGCGATTCTATTGGCTTGATTGACTTTAATGCTCGGTATTGAAAAAGAAGAATTACTTTCTTTGGCGACATTTAATATCTCATTAAAAATATTAACTAGATCACTGGCATTATTGGCAGGTCTAAATATGCCGCCACCCGCAGTTGCAACATCTTGCATGTAAGTTGATGCAGCAGTGTTGTCGGTTATGTCACTTGAAAATCCAATGGTATGCGTTGTTACTTTACTGTCAGTGAAAGCAGCACTTTGATCATAACTTTTTAAAAATGCGGCGAGTTCTTTACCACACCGTGCACCAGTATCCGGCACCGCAGTATCGCAAGATGTGATGTCTGGATCAGTACCGTTATTGGCATTAATAAAACTTAAAATATCAGACTCATTACCACGGTTAGCGACACCATCGGATAACACGACCAAGTGATTGCTTTGGCAATTATCAGCTATTGGTGAAGTATAAATTGGGCTACCAGTAATAATTTCCGATGCACAAGAACTCGTATCCGAGTCGGTACACGAACCATCACTTGGCGTTAAGCTGCCACCAGTATAAGTAGCAGGGTGCGAAACACGTTTTCGTCGTTGTTGGCTTGTACCGCGATTGGTACCGTATACCACACTGTCCCCTTTAAAATATCGAGCTGCTTCTAACATACTAGTGACCATTGGTGTGGCAGTGGCTCCCGTGAAATTGGCGATGGTTTCTTTTAATCGTTGTCGAGCTAAAATTGAGGGTGTTGCAGTCGGGCAGCTCTCAATGGTTGTACAAATATCTTCATCGACATTGGTGATAGGATAAACAATCGCACCGCCCGGTAAGGTGAAACGTGCAAGTCCAATATTAACATTAACAGCACCGTCAATAATATTATTGAGCGCGCCTTGCATTAACATTAAACGGCTATCGGTTTCGCCAGTATCGACTGTGTTCATTGACCCAGAAGTATCAAGCAATAATAAAATATTGGGTTTAATGGCGCTGCTAGAGCTTGCTGCACTAAAGAAAATTTCTGTGTCGTCGGCGATGGCAGTTGTAAACAATGTGGCGTTTAACAGTGCTGCCAACAAAATTGTAAATAATTTATTTAGATTGAATTTTGTATTTATCATAACGTAAACCACTTTTTCTAAATTAAGTTATTGATGTTGTTGTTGCTTGGGTACAATATACGCAATACCCTGAATGTTATTAGTACTCGCACCGGTACCGTCAATTTTACTCAAACCATCCAATTCGATATTACAAATAGCACCAAAACGATAACTAAAGCCTTGTAATAATTGTTTATTGCAGACTGAGGTTCGGGTTACTTTAACGGATGAATCAACGTTGCTGCCGAAGGTTGGTTTGTTATAAGTGTTGGTGCTTGAGACAACATTGATGGTCGCGAGTACCGCTGCGTCGAGTACTACTTTCTTGGATGCCGTGGTACTAATCGCAGATTCTGTCGCTTGAAATGTAATACTTTTACTTTGAGCGTTTGATGCCATTCGCTCTTCAAGCATACTGGAGTTCATTGAGCTAACAGCTAACATGGTGAGAATCAATAATACCGATAAGCTCATTACCATGACCGCACCTTTATTATTTTTAAATTGATTCATTAGGTATTGTTTCTCAACATGATGGTGGTATTAAAAACACGGCGTACTTTATTGTCGTTAAAGCCATTGATAGTACTACCGAGTACGTTATAACTTGCTTTTGTTTTTGCATTGGCGCTCTCAGTGACACTATTAGTCAACACGGCAAGTCGCACACTTACTACTCGAGCCCAACGTCCGGTAATGTCTTCTGCAGTAATGTAACTATTGGCAATACCATCGGGTATGTTATCGGTATCGAGTCCGTATAAAACTTGTAAACTATCAACGCCTTCGATAAGTTCAATATCATTGCAATATAAACTGGGAATTGAACTTGCATTGAGTTTGATATTGTATTTATTTACGATCGGATCAACCACATTACCGTTACAGTCCGTTGACGTTGGTAATTGTTTATTGTATTGCAAGGTAATTTGATCTGGAGTACCAACTGCACCTTCTGTTGTTGTGACACTATTAAATGCGAGTGGCCCTGAACCTTGAGGGTAGCCTGCCATGCGAATATCACGCGATAAAAATTCCATGACAAAGCGGCCACTCTCTTGTACGCGTGACAGCCCATTTTGAACATTAGCGGCTTTTTTACCACTGGTATATACCGATGTAACTCCCAATAAAATGATAGAGCCGATTGCCATGGCGATTGTTAATTCAATCAGGTTTACACCTTTACAATTAAAGTTATATTTCTTAACTATCATGGGCGTACCACTAAGGAAATTGAATTGACTTTATTAATATCGGCTAAACTGGCATTATTTGGTGTGCTGATTGATTCAGCCCAGCTCAATGTGATGGTATGTGGTGATCCAAGGCTACAGTCATCCGCATCAGTTAAATCATTATCATTGCAGCTTATTGTCGTGCTGCTAACATTGGGTAAATTATTTTCACTGTCACAAATAAAATCAGCGATATCCAGTTCGGCTATTTCACTACTTGTGCAACTAGCGCTAGTGCAGTCAGGAGGTGTTTGGCTTGCGCAAGCAATAGAATAATCGGCAAGTGCATAAATACTATTATCCATGGCAGCTTTGTTAACTCGCATACGAGTAGCAATATCATTTGCAATTAAATTTGCCTGAGTACGCAGTACCGAACCGTTGTTACCCTGCATACCATGAATTTGCATTCCGGCTAGACCAAGTAAACCAATGGCGATAATAATTAACGATACCAAAACTTCGATGAGCGTAAAGCCTTGGATGGTATTTTGAATGGGGCGCGATCGATACCGTGATGCTGATACATACGGCGATCGCGTTAGTGGCGTGGTGCGCTTATTTAGAATTAGGGACATACTGTGGCACTTCCTCTGCCAAGTGAACTAACGCGTCCAACTCTAGATACTGTAATGGCTCGTGACTCAGTGATGCCACGATCATCGCAAAATGAAATCGTGCCAATTGAACTGACGATGCCGTTTTTAGCAAACGTTAATTTTCCAACGGTCGCAAATGTAGTTCGGATGGTGTAACCCACGCTTGAAGATGGGGCACGTTTAATTAAAACATCGGTACTGTCAAAACTATTTGGGCTGGAACCAACATCGCTAAATAATACCCAACCGTCTTCCCAGTTATTGCTGTCGCAACTTGGAGTTGTCGCGCTTGTATCGCTGATGGCACATAAGACGACGTTGGCTTCACGTGTAACGGCTTCGGTTCGAGCTAAATTTAATAGGGCTATAAAAACATTAGTGTTGGTTACCAATGAGTTGTTTTTGATCATGGAATTAAATCGTGGCAGCGCAATTGCTGTGATGGTACTGATCACCGCGATGGTGATGAGTAGTTCAACGAGTGTAAAAGCCTTGATTTTTGTATTATTTTGTGAATGCATGGTTTTATTATGCACAGTCTTGAAATAAAATAAAGTGAAATAGACCAAAAAGTGTCTATATTTATCTATATTTGATTATTTTATACTCAGTATGGTTGATTTACGTACAATTCATTGCTACTTAAGCTTGATTTACCGGTTTAGATTTTACTTAAATTGGATATAAAGCATACATTATTTAAGGCTTATTTTCAGATTTTATGTAAAATTTATGACCGGCAAGGTGATCCACAGCACACAAATGTGAATTGTTTTTAATCAATTTAAAGCTCTTTTCTGGAGCGAGAATTATAAAAACCAAGAATTGAATTATCCAAAAATTGTAGGTAATTATGATAGGCTTATAGTTTGTCGGTAGTAAGTTAAGTGACTAAAAGCATATTAGGTTAATTTAATAGGTATTAAATAATCATGATGACAAACGCTCGTGTTTTAAAAGCTGAAGAATACGTTATTGAAAAAGAACCCTACTTTGAAGCCGTTGCTGATGAGATAGAAATCTTCGAAGCCGCCTATAAGCAGAACCTGCCAGTACTATTAAAAGGTCCAACAGGCTGTGGTAAAACCCGCTTTATGGAATACATGGCCTGGCGTTTAAAAAGACCACTGATTACAGTTTCTTGCCATGATGATTTAACTGCATCCGATTTGGTCGGACGCTATTTAATTAGCGGTGGTGAAACCCGTTGGGTTGACGGTCCATTAGCCAAAGCAGTTCGCACTGGTAGCATTTGCTATCTCGATGAAATTGTTGAGGCACGTAAAGACACCATGGTTGTGATTCATCCACTCGCGGATGATCGACGCGTATTACCGATAGAGAAGACCGGCGAGCTACTTGAGGCCAGTAACGATTTTTGTTTATCAATTTCCTACAATCCGGGTTATCAAAGTGTTTTAAAAGATTTAAAACAAAGCACTCGGCAACGGTTTATTGCACTAGAATTTGATTTTCCGAATCCGGAATTAGAAACGACTATCGTCATGACAGAAACTGGCGTGGCACACGACATTGCGAGTAACTTGGTTAAATTTGCCAATATGACGCGCAACCTCAAAGGCAGTGGTTTGGAAGAAGGCGCAAGTACTAGATTATTGGTTCATGCAGGCAAATTAATTGTTGATGGCATAAGCCCAGTGACTGCTTGTCATGTCGCAATTGCTCAGGCTCTGAGTGATGATCCAGAAATGCTAACGGCAATTAGTGAATTATCGTCGTCATTGTTTTAAGAGTCTCAATTATAATCTCTCGGTGACAATTATAAATGTCAAAAAAACAACCACTATCTATCGCTGAAATAACCACAATCCTCGATGTCACGCTTGATGTTGAATACACCTTTGTAAAAACCATACCACTAGCTGGACTCATTATTAATTTACCACGGACTGAGCAGCTTTATGTTTTAGAGTGGGTTAAACGGGTTGCTAGTATTAACGTTGAGTTAGCATCTCAGTTTATTCAACATGGTGTAACCGTGCTTGATAAAATGGACATGAAAACTATTGAAGCATGGGCCTTACATGCCATGGATGTTTATGACCAGTTTGGTTTATACAAAGCACTAAAAGTAATTCATACGGTTGATAATTTTTTACGAGAACAACACGAACGAACTTCAGGCGCGGTACTAGAAGATAAACTCGGGGTATTATTGCATTTTGCTCATGGACTCAGTGGTAGAAAATTGAATTTAGTTGAAGCCGAACACGCTTATACCGATACCGAAAGTATTTTTTTACCGGCATTAATAGCTCAATTGCCAACAACAAAAGAAAATTTTTTACTGTATAAATCAACTTTAGTATTTCATTGGGCGCAAACTTATTTTGGAACATTTCGAGTTCGATTATCAGAACAGTTAGCACAACACCCTGCTCCTTCAAAGTTAAAAAAACTCTTTCATTGTTTTGAAACTCTGCGTTTAGAAGCGTGTATAGAGCGCGAGTTACCCGGTTTGTATCGTGATATGCAAAAAATAAAAACTATTTTAGCAAAGCAAGATTTAGCACCAGAGTGGGTGCAGCAACAACAAGTACTTAGAGATAGTAATACCACGGCTGAGGATTCATTACAGTTGGCGAAAAAATATTGTGATAGTTTAATGCCATTTGAATCATTCTGTTACCAAGGTGTGTTAGAGCAAGACTTAGTAGAAACATGCATGGCTAGACGCATTGAAAAAGAAAAGGCGCAATTAAAAACCGCCTTGTACAAAATGAGCGAAGAAGCCAGTCAAACAGAAGACACTGATGATGAAATTAAACAGAAACGAAAATTTGATTTAAAAGAGGCTGCAGAGGATGATCTAAGTGACGATCAAAAAGCCATGGAAGACTTTCAATTCATGCTCGATGACAAACCAATTGCACCGCCTGACGATGTTAAAGCGCTAATGCGTTCGATTAAACAAGACTTGGGTGAAATACCCGATGATTATTTAGTTGCCGCCGGTGATGGTGAGTATGATGCAGATTATTTAAAAGATGAAGAATTAAACCCCGATGATGTGTGGTCTGGCACTTATCATGAAGAAGGCGCATTTTTGTATAACGAATGGGATTTTTTACGACAACACTATCGTAAGAACTGGTGTGCCGTGCGCGAGAAAACCGTTAAGCCAGTCTATGACGATTTTGTCGAAAAAACAAAATTAAAGTACAGTGGTTTAATAAAACATTTACGTAAAGTATTTGAAGCAATGCGTGATGAAGATAGATTATTAAAGCGACAAGTTAATGGTGATGGCATTGATATTGACGCACTCGTTGAAGCACTTGCTGATAGTTTAGATGGTAGTGAAATGAGTGAACGTTTGTATACTCGTATGCATCGTACTGAGCGTAATATTGCAGTAATTTTTATGGTTGACATGAGTGGTTCGACTAAAGGGTGGATTAATAATGCTGAACGCGAGTCGTTAATAATGCTTGCTGAAACATTAGAAACACTGGGTGATCGTTATGCAATATATGGTTTTTCAGGAATAGCGCGTAAACGCTGTGAGATTTATAAAATAAAAGAATTTGAAGAACCGTATAACGCAGAAGTTAAAGCACGAATCGCAGGTATTGAACCGCAAGATTATACTCGTATGGGGTTTGCAATTCGACATCTTAGTAAACTGCTCAACGAAGTGGATGCTAAAACGCGAATATTGATTACTCTTTCAGATGGCAAACCCGATGACTATGATAATTATCGTGGTGAATACGGTATCGAAGATACTCGGCGAGCATTAATTGAATCGAAGCGTGATGGTATACACCCGTATTGCATTACCATTGATACCGAAGCAAAAGATTACCTACCGTATATGTATGGTGCAGCAGCCTATACAGTCATAGATGAAGTACGCCAATTACCGTTAAAAGTCACGGATATTTACCGTCGGCTGACGACCTAGTACGACTATAATGACTCATCTGGATACTGTTCAAACTGCGGTAATTCACCGCAGATATCTTCCCAATTGGCTTTTGAAGTCACAAATATATGCGCATGTGGTTTTTCTATAATGTCGGATTCAATGCTACCAAGACGAACTCGAACATTACCCGGATGTGCATCACTTTTACTGATTATTGGCGAGCCACATTTTTTACAAAAATATTTATACTCTCCGGGACTAGATTGGTATTGTGTTAAATTTTGTTTACCGCTAATAATGGTAAAATAGCGCTCTTCCAAATTACCATTGGTTGCAAATGCACTACCCTGTGCTTTACGACATTTTGAGCAATGACAATAAATAATGTCTTTAATCTCACCAGTAATTTCAAAACGAATTTCGTCGCACAAGCAGCCACCTTGATACATTATTGTTTCCTCATAATTTAGTTACGTTATGTTATATTATTTTTAAACAGAATGGATGTTTAAAAATAGTATTAGTAGTATGCCTTGTTACGAGCAGCTGGACCCCGGCTAAAAAGACTACCGGGGTGACGGTTTATAAGTGTAAGGACGGGAGTATAGGATATTGAAGTTTTAAAAAATTAGAGCCGATATACAGCTAATGAAGGAATACGAATGCAAATACAAACCACCACGTCACCCCGGTAGTCTTTTTAGCCGGAGTCCAGCTACTCAATGAGACGGTAACGTTAAATACAAATATAAATACAAATAGAAACACAAACACAAACCACCACGTCACCCCGGTAGTCTTTTTAGCCGGGGTCCAGCTACTCAATG
>CAYQUC010000013.1:39193-56278 GCA_964420605.1 uncultured Thioalkalispiraceae bacterium
ACAAACCACCACGTCACCCCGGTAGTCTTTTTAGCCGGGGTCCAGCTACTCAATGCGTCGGTAACGTTTAATACAAATTCAAACCACCACTAAACAAGGCTGAAACAAATTGAAATTGCATATCATAAAGATTATAGATATTCTTTATTTAATATAATTCAACAGGAGTTAATCGTATGGGGTATGAACTGGATCATATCTTTATATTAGTATCAAAAGATGCACCAGAAGCACAGCTTTTAATCGACTTTGGGTTAACTGAAGGACCTTCACGTGTTCATCATGGTCAAGGTACGGCTAATCGCTGTTTTTATTTTAACAATGTTGTATTGGAGCTCTTATGGGTTTACGACGAATGTGATGCTCAAAATGAAGTCACTACACCAACGACATTATGGCCGCGTTGGAACCAATCACGAACTCCGAATAATAATACTGCATCTGCATTTGGTCTGTGTATTCGGTCCGATGACGCAATTGAAAAACCAGCACCATTTAAAGCCTGGAAGTACCAACCGGATTTATTTCCAAAACCGATGTACGTAAGTATTGCTGACACGGTAACTGATATAGAGCAACCGTTTATATTTTATTCGCCAATGGCTAGGCGGATGGCGAAAAAGGATAAGGACAGAAATAATGATCCTATACGAGACCATAAAATCGGATTTAGAAAATTAACCTCGACTAGTTTAAATACGATTCGACATCGAGAGAGTTCAGAGTCAATTAACGCTTTGATCGCACTTAAAATAATATATGAAAAAATTGATTTATATCACAAAATTGAATTACAATTCGATGGCGCATTTAACGGGCGTATAAAAGATTTTTCACCGGCGCTACCATTAATTATTAGATGGTGAATTGTATTACTATAAGGGACTATGATAAATGAAAAAAATTAATCTAATTACATTAGTATTATTATTTATTTTTACATCGCAATTTTTAAACAGTTGTAGCAACCAAGCAGTTTATACTCAAAATGACAGTTCGTTTTGTGCAGACTCAAGATCAGATAACTGTATTCAACTAGTTATTCAAAAAAATAAAGGTAAAATCTATACCATATACAATATTGCGTTACGAAAAAATCCAGAGTTACACGGTGAGATTGTTTTTAATATTCATCTAACAACTACAGGTGTGGTTGATAAAATTACTGTAATAAAAAATGAAACGAATTCGAAAGCGTTAGCACAAAAAATAATGTCTGCATTTAAGAGCTTTAACTTTTCTGATGGTCTGGAACATAATTTTACCTATCCGCTAGTGTTAATACCATCTTAATTAATAAGTGTATTTAGGCGTTATTACGCAACTCCAACAATAAGTGCTGACGTGCCATAGACCACTTTCGTTTTACAGTTGCAGGCGACAGCCCGATAGTGTCTGCTATTTCATTAATATTTAAACCACTATAAAATCGCAGGCAAACAATTCTATAAAGTAAGGGGTTTTTAATTTTTAATATATCCAACGCTTCTGACAGCTCTATATCGTCGGTTTTTTCCATAAGATCATATGACGTATCCGATAAGGTTTGATGTTGGAAAAGCCCGCCTCGTTTTTCTGAATGACTGTGACGTGCATAATCGATTAATATTCGTTTCATTATTTTAGTATACACATTCACAAAATGGTTTCGGTTTTTCCATTGATTATTATCTATCGATTGAATTCGTAAGTAAGCTTCATGAACTAAATCGTGTGTTTGATAGGAATGTCCAATGGGTTCACTTTGCAATAATTTTACACCTACTTTAATCATGGCTAGGTAGACATCATTTTTATGTGTATCGTTGTATATGGTTTTTGTTAAGCTTTGATTCACTATGTGGCCTTTTTTACATTATCATTTTCTAGTATGAGTATATGAATAAAGTGGGTTACATTTTATAGCTTAATGTACAATTTTTTTATGTACTATTTCGTAATTCTAGTGTGATGAAGTTCAAAGTTTTTAATTATCAATGTCTAATTTAACCCAACTATTATTTTATTGTTAGTGACATTAAGCATGTAAAATTTTTTAAAAATAAATGAGCTATTTTTTGATGTGGTTACGCTTTGTATCTTAGACGTATAAATTTATGTGTTAATTCTTGAATTAAAATGCGTATTATTTTGATAAATTCTAAATGGAGAAAAATATGAGAAAATATTGTCAAATACTAAGTGTGGTGAGTTTAGGTTTAAGTTCTTTAGTACTTCCAATAAAAGCATTTGCAGTTGGGGCTGGAATTAATTTTAGTGTCCAAGAAATAAATGTTCCAGGGACATTTAGCAATGATTTTCGTTCTAACAGTCTTGATTTTACTTATCATGCTTGCGTGCGACATGATACTGCCACTAATACATTTAGTGAACGGGGCTATTTTTGGATATCGTCTTATCAATCAGCTAGCAGTGTACTTAACTCTCAAATTAATTATTATCTTGATAATGGTTACCGAATTTATGGTTATTATAAATACGACATGGTTCCAGCGGGAGGTTTTCAACCAACACCAACAGGGTCTCGTTTAAATTATATTGTCAATACTAAAGGTGCTTCTATTCAATTGTATTTGGATGTGGATGCGAATACTCAAATTAAGATATCCGATACATGTGGATTTTCTGTCGCAAAAACAACGGATGATTTTAGGATCGGTTATTCAAATACTGTAATCCAAGGCGAAAAAAGTGAAACCAATGGTTTAGCGAATGGTGACTTTGATATTGCATTTTCAAAATGGATATTTTTTGCAACACCAGAAAGCCCAATAGTACCATCAACTCAGTTAAGCTATGACGTGTTACGGTTTAATGGCAATGTTACTCGATTACGTACTTTTTTAGGTACCTCTCATTTTCCTGAAGGTTCAGGTAATTTGTATTGGCAAGAAAAATTTACACCGATTAAATAAATTAGTAGTGTTTTAGTTACTTTTGTTCAAGGGCAGTTTAATCTGCCCTTGTTCAAAAATACAATGTCTATACGATAAAAGTTTATTCACTGTTACTGTTAAATTTTACATTTTTCATTGCTTCGGTCATTGCCTCCATCATGGACATCACTTTGTAGCCTTTTGGTAGACTAAGGTGGTTTTTTGGGGCTTTAGCGTTGGTGTTAAATTCTTTGATTTCCATTTTTACTGCGCCATTGGCATCAATAATTTTTACTGGATAGCCATATTTGTTTTCTTTATCATTATCAATTTGATTTTCGGCTTGTTCACAATTAGAACCTTCTTGAGAATCGTTATCGTCATCAGAAATTATTTTTTCAAGTTTCTTAGCAAACGATGTAAATGCCTTATTTTTTGTTAGCGATACTTCAAAACATTTTTCACCTTTGACTACAATATCGTACTTGGTCACGTTTAACCCAGTAATGATTTTTCCCGTATCTTTTTTTATATATTTAATCTTGATTTTTTTTGTTTTGTGTTTTCCTGAAAGATTACTGCCTTGAAGAAAAGCGGGTAACGGCGTAGACATGTCAATGATAATTTTATCTTTTTCTACTATGATGTATTTTTTACCGGAACGGTAATCGCCTAACATATTTCCTGTCATTCCATCTTCATTGGTTTTATTCGCTTTTGATTTATTAGGTTTGGCTTGAGTTATTCTGAAGTATTTATCATTTGACCAAATGGTATGACTACCATCTGAACTTTCAAATACAACTTTGGTATCTGCGAAAGTAAGTTGAGGTATTAATAAACTCAATAGAAATAATGTAATTGTTTTTTTCATGGTGTTACTCCTTGTTAATTTTAATGTAGTAAATTTATTGAATGTGGGTAGTTAAGGTTGCAATATTTTAGTTGTTTAATCCTTTTCAAATTAAGGCTGACACTTTCTTCAAGACTTGGCGCTGCTTTAATAATGGGGATAAAGTTTAATATAATGCCGATTATTTTTAGTTGCTTGTTATTATCAAGGCACTCGCAACAATTGGATATATGAAAATTAATTTTATTTAATAATTTTTTTGGTATTTCTGTTCGAGAATAAAATAGGTGCTCGCATTTTTTTGAATAAATAGGACAATGCTCGGTGGTTGTTACAAGCTTTCCTTTCATGTTATTGTGTAACACCATTTCAAAAATTATTATTGAGTGATGTAAGTTTACTTTTATGTCGATGATCGAACGCTGAGTAATTCTTGCTATATCGACTATCGATAAATTTTCAATAAAATATAATATTAATAATTCTTTAATGGTTGTTGATATACTATTTAACGAACGTTCAATAGTTAATTGTAGTTTTTTAAATGCAGGGAGAGTTTTACTGATTGTAATTTCAGTTCCTATACCATTAAAATTTGAATAGTGTAGTTCGATACTTTGATCGATAGTATCGAATGAAATATGATTGTGACTTTCTTCTTGCTTGTAAAAGATATTACGAGCACTGCTAATGAGGTTCGATTTTGTTAAGTTGAGTTGATTATTACTAATTATGCTATTTAAGTAAGTTTGTTGCACGACATCTCGCGCTAACTCGTGATTTTGGCTTAATTTATAAATAACAGTATGGATGTGCTTTTTATGATTTAAATAGGAATGTTCGATTATCCTATTTAATTGCGTGTGGTTCTGATTATATTTTGTCATTTCTAGCCCCGTTGGTTAATGGATACAATAGCGGAATATTCGGTGTAAATATCCGTTTCTATATTCAAGACAACTCAAGGTCATAGTAGGTTACAGATAATGTCAAAATAAATTGGAAATAGAGCTCACCGGCGGTCAATTACCTTGATATTGTTTGGAACTGAAAAGACAGATTTTTTTATTTTTATGTCCTTTTCAAATACGGTGGCAACGTTGTTTGTTTCACCAATAAAAGGATTTTGGCCGTTTTTACCAAGTTTTACGCTTGTTTTTAACACAATACTGCGCTTAATGTATGATTGGTATTCATGCATTGGTTTCCAATAACAAATTCGAACTCCTGTTTCTACGCCCATTTTAGTGTATTCACAGGTCTCTCCTGCCACTTTTTCGGTGCCGGCTACTTTAGTTAAATCCGTCAATTCAGATAAGGCGCTGAGTGATTTTTGTCGTTGTGCGCTGCCGTCTTTGCCTAGTGTGGCATCTACTAACATGTTACCCATGGTTTGTGCCATGAATGGGGTGTTTGTAGCTAGATCTTTATACATGCCATCAACTTCTTTTTGTAATGCCATCTCACTAATGGTTTTATCTGCCGTTTTATTTTTGAAATCAATAAAGTAGTGGAATTCACCATCATCGATGTTGGCTGTTTCGTAATCCGTTTTAATTAGTTTACAACTGCCGTTTTCTGAAACGGTATAGTTGCTGCCTTTTTTATAAAGTGCGTATTGTTGGCCAGAAAAATATTCATCTTCTACGTTGTTCATTAACTTAGACCAGATGGGTTCGATAGCCATCATGCGATTGAGGTTAAAATCGGGCTGTCCTTTTCTAATGGCTTTCTCTTGTGCCGACCATATTTGTGGGTTCTGTTTCCTAAAATTTTTATAACTTGCAATTGTTGATATGCATAAGTCCCAGGTTATTTTGAGTGGTTTTATTGTGTTATTACCAAACTCTTTTCGACGAATATGTATCGATGGTAATTTAATGTTTGGTGCTGTTGCGATCTGTTTAGTTTTTACATTACCAAAGGCTAGCTCAATGTTAACGGGAGTATCGTCTTTAACTAAAAAGTGTGAATCCAATGTTTGTCCTTGATAAGTCACTTTAGCTTGGTAAAAACCAGCATCCATTATTAAACTCAGCTTGGCTGTGTTACTTGATTCGATTAATGTCGGTTTTCCTGACTTTGATTTTCCACGATTATCTGCCGTCTTAAAAATTTTCCATTTTAAGCCCTGGACAATAAATTTTCCGGTTTGTTTATTTCTGGCTTTAAAATTAACCATTGATGTCGCATTAGGATCCAATATCGCAGCTGGATCTATTACAGCCGTCGATGATGAACCCGGGCTTGGTACTGTTGTTTGATGTTCCTCTAATTCGGAACCGTCATCGTTGTCTATATCTGTAAATAAGGTGGCTAACACTAGCAAGGCACTAAAGCCTGCAACCATATAATAACCAATCACTTTTGCAGAACTTGATGAGATCGCTTTGTTCGCTACCATCTTAGATATTTGGCCTACCGGTGCGGCGGGTGTTGTCGTTGCCGTAGTAGTTTGAGATTTGTTTGAAATGGCTAAAAAGCTAAATTCAGATGCCATTGCATCACTCATCATCTGGTCGAAGATAGCCGGTGCAGAAAGTAATGCGCCAAGGTTGAATAATATTCTAGAGCGTTTTAATTGTTCGGCATCTTCTGAGCAGATAGCGCAATCAGTAATGTGGTTATCGACAATGAGTAAATACTCATCGGGTATTTCAGTATTAATGTGAGGTGCGAGCAAGGTTGTGAGGACTTCGCATTGGTCGCGCGAGGCGGCGATTTTGGCGTACATTTCATTGGTGAACGCAGACTCAAATTTTATCCGAGCGCGATGTAGGTTTACTTTGACATCGGACAAGGTTCGTCCAGTTACAACTGAGATTTCTTTAATTGTTAAATCTTCAGTGTAACGCAGAATCATTAATTCTTTAATTTTAGCCGGCATCCGTTTTATGGATTTTTCGACTTTGGCTTGTATATCTTGAAGCTCGGTGGTTTCGTGAATATTTTCGGACTCATCAATTGCTTCAAAGTCGGAGGCTTCTTCTATGGCATCGAGTGAGCTGGCTTTTTTTCGTTTGAATTCATTAAATAAGGTATTGCGAGCAATAGTAAACAAGTACGCTTTTGGATTTGCAATTTGAGAGACATTTTTATCGCTCAGTGCTTTAACAAAGGTTTGTTGAGTTATATCTAAAGCAAGATCAGGATCGTTTGCCATTCGAGCAATAAAATTGTAGACATGATCTTTATGATCACGGTACAAGCGTTCTATTATTATGTTCTTATCCATCGACTACCTTTAACAATCCTATTTTGTTTCATCAAACTATATCAATTAATGAGATACAGATCCTTCCTGTTGCACTCATCATTTATTTCAAGTGAGTTGTTTTATGCACAGATATTGAGCTTTTACACACGCTTATCAGGAGTCTACCGAATTACAGCACCGATATGTTTTATATTTGTGTGTTTTTTGTACATAAGAACCATAGTGCCGTATATTATCTACACTAAACCTTTGTTTTTACTAGTATATAATTAATTTCATTTTTTTTCTCTAAAATCTGTAACCCAAAGACTATGTCATTTGTCTTTATTAGTAATGAACATAAATTTGTTATTAATTAGGAGAAATGCATGAGAAACATAAAAATTATAAGGACAATATCACTTTATACTGTACTTAAAAATTGGGTATTACTGTTGTCATTCACGGTTATTGTAACGGCTTGTGGTGGTGGTTCAAGTAACACCACTGCGGCAAATAACCCTAGCATTCCTAGCTCGGGTGCGATTACGATTTTTGAAGGTGATTGGTATAAACCGTGTGGCGTGGCTGATGCTAGTGAGCCGGTCATTATCTATGACACTGTCTCGGTGACATTCGTCGGTAATACGTTTGATTCCACCATTAAAAACTACACCGATGCCAATTGTACGGTGCCGTTACAGTTCTCCCCTTCACCAACTGCCAGTGGTCTTTTTAATTTAACGGGCATTGCCGTTGCAACCACCAATGGCATTGAAGCATCTCAATTTGATACTCAAATAACATTGTCCAACGGTGCAATTTTTGATGTTACTGAATATGACATCTATTACATCACCGGTGATACCGCTTATTTTGGAAACATTGATGGTATTAATGATGCTTCAACCCCCGCCCTTCGACCAGACACTTTAGATTTTACGCGTGGTTTTATTCGCCAATAACATAATAGGAAAATATCATGAAACTATTTTTATTACCAATTTTAATGTCACTCACTTTTTTAAGTCAACCGGTTGTTGCTAATGAGGAGGATGAGCTCGCAGCAATGCAAAAACAAATGAATGCCGAAGTTATGGATAAGCCATTTTTTGCAGAACAACCCGACAAGGTCAACGCTTATATTAAGGAGGCCATGAAAAAAAATATTAAACCTAAGAAATACACAGGCACACATTGGCGCTCGGGTTATACCTGTCACAACTTATTACAGTGGTCATGGCGTGAGTATCGAAACTGTCGTTACTACCGTCGTTATTATGGTCGTTATTATTATTAACGCTAACTGTAGCGATTCCATGTCTTCACTTTTTTTCTCGCTAGAAAGTTTTAACGGACAGCAGTGTATTCATTAAATTATTAACTAACTAATCCTGGAGGATTAAACATGATTAACTTTAAACAAATTATAAAACTAAGCGGTGTCGGATTAATTGCGGTGTACTTGTCAGCATGTTCAGCGCTGCATACATCCATTTCAAAACGAAATTTAGACGTGCAAACTAAAACCAGCACCGCTATTTTTGTTGATGCGGTCGAGCGTGAACACCGAACTATCTATGTCGACATTCGCAGTGGCGTGATGGAGTTTGATCGACGCGAATTTAAAAAAATTGTTAAAGCGCAATTTATCGGAGGTGATGGCGGTTATCGGATTGTGGATAGTCCCAAGTTGGCACAATTTCAGGTTAACATTTATGTTTTAAACCTTGAAAAAGCCAGCCCGAGTGCGGCAGAAGCAGCTTTAAATGAAGGGTATATTGGTGTTGCCGCCGGTGCCGCGGTGGGTGGTTTAGTTACTGGAACCGGTAAAGGCGTTATTGCCGGTGGTTTGATTGGTGGTGCTAGTACAACAATAGCAAATGCATTCGTAAATGATACTACATTCATGCTAGTTGCTGATGTGCAAATAAAAGAACGCGCGCGCAAAGGCGTTATTATTCGAAAAGACAGTCAAGTCAGTGCTAAGATCTCAGATGCCGGTACTTCAACCCAACGTTATTCAGAAGCAACTAACCGAAAAGAATATCGCGCTAGAATTGTGACTACCGCAAATAAAGCTAATTTGGAATTAAGTGAAGCACAAGAGCTAATGTTTAAGAAAACGGCGTATGCAATGGCTGGTTTCTTTTAGAAATTTATTTCTTAATTTAAAAAAATTACGAAGGAACAGTCAGGTGTGTAATTGTCGACTGTTCTTTCGTAATGCAAAAGGAAAATAATTTATTGTCGTGTAATGGTGACAATCATTCCTGGGTTATCAAACTTATGTGATTGGTTTAAGACTGAAGTAGTTAAACCATCGGAACTTGTCACAACACCACCATGACTGCGTACTACATTATTGATGTCTGTACGATTAGCATTAAAGCCTTCACCACCATCAGCAGGACCAGGCATGGTGCCGGCTGATTCGCTATTGAGTTCAGTGCCGGCATCATAAATTTTGGCATTAACGGTCATTGATTCGCCACTGGTTAATTGTGAAACATCAATTGCGTTGATACCACTAAACGCATCATTGGCATTAACCAACATGGTTGCGATAGTGATTAATGTTTGTGATGTTGCGCTTGGTGTTATTGTGATCGTTTGATTTCCACCGGGTCCAATCGCACCAGCGCCCGAGACCGATGTTGCATCAATGCCTGTGAGCGATGCTAATAATTGGCTGTTTGATCCGCCTTCGGCAATGTTTTCGAGCTCGGTTGAAGCTGGATTACCGATAGACCACGCAGAATAATCAGCTGTATGACTAATTACTGCTACGGGCGATAGTGGTTGATTATTCGTTGTGTTGACAATATTCACGGAATAACTAATTGCCGCAGGTGTATTTGTTGCGGGGTTTGTCGATGACGAACCACCACCACAAGCAGATAGCAACAAACTCGCACTCAGTGCAATAGCCGCAGTATAGGCTTTATTTATAGGTTTAAGTTTCATGATAGCGTCTCCTTATTTAACAACAACAGTGACACGCGCAACAGGATTTAACCAACGGTGAACGGTGTTAACTAAATCGCTATTACCACCAGTTAGGTTATCATCACCTAATGCGCCACGATGAATGTGCACGGTGGTGACATTATCAGCCGCTGCCGTGCCACCAACAGCACCAGTACCATTGGTTAAAACAAATGGAGCGTCTGGAATACCAAGTGTTCCTGGTGCACCACCTCCGGTAATAATTAATTCATTATTGGCTTCAGTACCGGCATCGTAACCATTGAGATAATAGGTATAGGTTCCGGCTGCGGCTGGGATGTCAATTGCATCTAAACCAATAAAGGCATCGTTGGTTGGCAGCATCATTGAGACGACTGATAATTTAGTATTCGCTGGGCTATTATCAGTGTTCAAAGTAAGAGTCGTGCTGGCACCGGCTAATAATGGTGCTGAGTTAGTATAGGTTGCGGTAATCGCATCGAGATCAGTTTGCAATAATGTTAATGCACCACCTTCAGCCATGGCTTGGAGACTGGCACCGGCTGGTTGGCCAACATCAAATAAATTTCCGGTGGCATCGTGCGCAGCAACTAATACGGGGGTAAAATCCATGCCGTGTGTTAAGTTGCTTATGGTGATTGATAAATCCTGTGCCGAAACTTGAGTTGCCGCTAGTGATGCAGCAATTGTTGCTGCGAAGGCTAATTTTTTCATTACTATTTTCCCTACTGTTATTAATAATTGATCGTTGTTGCTAATTACTACGATGCAGGGAAAATTAATCAGGGATATCACGAAATTATAATATTTTTATCACAAATGACGTTTTACTGTGGAGCGATTTAACAAAAGGCATTATTCAGGACGCAGCGCACAGAAATTAACAGTGCTGTGTTTTTAGTTACTATCGACTGTGGTTAATGTGGGTTCCAATGTTAAATAAAATAGTTAAAATAGAGTCGTTTTTTAGCTATATAGTGCTAGGATAGCGTTTTATTTCACTCTTGAATAATATCGCACAAGAATTGTTATGGCACATAGTCACCAGCATCTATCTGACAAAAAACAAAATTCCGATAAGGAGTCACGTTATAAGCAAACAGTTCGAGTAACTGTTATTGGCGCAGTTTTGGATTTTGCCCTCACTGTCGTTAAAATTGTTATTGGTTTGTTTGCCAACTCTCAGGCACTAATTGCTGATGGTGTACATTCTTTATCAGACTTATTAACCGATGGTTTAGTTATATTTGCTGCAAAACACGCTGCGGTTGAGCCCGATGCTGAGCATCCTTACGGCCATGCGCGCATAGAAACTGTTGCGACCGTGATTTTAGGCATTACCTTAATTGTCGTTGCCGTGGGCATCAGTTCAGATTCTGTCAAACGACTGTTTGAGCCTGATAGTCTGCTGGTACCGGGTAGCTGGGCATTAATTGTTGCCATTATTTCCGTTATTTCTAAAGAAGCTATCTATCAATACACCATGCACGTTGCGAATAAGCTGAACTCAAATTTATTGCGCGCTAATGCTTGGCATAGTCGTTCCGATGCGATTTCGTCGGTGATTGTTGTGGTTGGTATTGTGGGTAGTATGTTAGGACTTACTTACCTTGATGCCGTTGCGGCAGTAGGCGTAGCGCTGATGATAGCCAAGGTTGGTTGGGATTTAGTATGGGCTAGTATGCGTGAATTAATGGATACCGGTTTAGACCGTGAGCGGCTTACTGAGATCAAAAATATTATTCAAGCAACGGACGGAGTTGAAACATTGCACATGTTGCGCAGCCGATTAATGGGCGCTGATGCGTTAGTGGATGTTCATATTCAAGTTGCCGGTAACCTATCGGTATCTGAAGGACATTATATTAGTGCCACGGTCAGCCAACGCTTAATTTCAGAAATTGACGAAATTCGTGAAGTGATGGTGCACATCGATCCTGAAGATGATGAAGTTAGTCCATTAAGCAGCAACCTTCCTAATCGAACTGAACTGCTGGCTTGCTTAAAACAGAGTTGGGCTGGTATTCCGGCCAACGATTCAATCGAGCATATCGTCTTACACTATATAAATGGACAGTTATCGATCGATCTGTATTTACCGCTTTCATTGTTACAAAATCTGGGCGACAATGCTGCCAGCAGTTTAACAGCCCAATTTACTCAAGCTGTTGAAAGTAAAGATTATATTCGAGTTATACGGCTGTATTTTAATTAAATAGCTGTGCTCATTAGTGATGCTTTTGACTCGATTCAATGATTAATTAATATTATTGAAGCATAATAATAATTTATTGCAATTCAATGACATTTTTATGGTACTTTAATTCCAATAGAAATTAGTATTATTTATAGATATCAATTACTTATAAAATTGCATATTATTTGTTGATTAATAACACTTAACTTTAGTGTGTATTTATATGCACTATTTACTTTTTATATATTTTAATTTTGTTTTAAATTTTGGAGGAATGACGATGTCGGTAGACAACGCACTTAAGATGATGAAAGACAATGAAGTCAAATTTGTAGACTTCAGATTTACCGATACTCGCGGTAAAGAACAACACGTTTCAATACCTGCCCATTCGGTTAGTGAAAAAGATTTTAAAGCCGGTAAAATGTTTGATGGTTCATCCATCGCCGGTTGGAAAGGCATTAACGAATCAGACATGATTTTAATGCCAGATCCTGATTCTGCCGTTATGGATCCATTCTTTGATGATTCAACCATGATCTTGCGTTGTGATATTGTTGAGCCTTCAACGGGTCAAGGTTATGAGCGTGATCCACGTTCGGTCGCTAAACGTGCTGAAGAATATTTAAAATCAACCGGTATTGGTGATACGGCGTTTTTTGGTCCTGAACCAGAATTTTTCATCTTAGATGACGTTCGTTGGGGTGCCGATATGAGTGGCGCATTCTATAAAGTGGATTCTGATGAAGCATCATGGAATTCAGAACGTACATTTGAAGACGGTAATATTGGCCATCGCCCTGGTCCTAAAGGCGGTTATTTTCCTGTACCTCCAGTTGATTCATTACAAGACATGCGTTCTGCCATGTGTTTAGCGATGGAAGAAATGGGGTTAATGACTGAAGTACACCATCACGAAGTAGCAACGGCTGGACAGTGTGAAATTGGCACCGTTTACAACACGTTGGTTAAACGTGCGGATCAAAACCAAATCTTAAAATACGTTGTTCAAAATATTGCTCATGCCTACGGTAAAACAGCAACCTTCATGCCTAAGCCTTTAGTGGGTGATAACGGCAGTGGTATGCACGTACACATGTCTATCTCTAAAGCTGGGGAAAACTTGTTTGCAGGTGATAAATACGGCGGATTAAGTGACACTGCTTTGTATTATATTGGCGGTATCATTAAACATGCTCGTTCATTAAATGCGTTCACTAACGGTAGTACTAATAGTTACAAACGTTTAGTACCGGGCTTTGAAGCACCAGTAATGTTAGCTTACTCTGCGCGTAATCGTTCAGCATCAATCCGTATTCCGTTTGATTCAAATCCAAAAGGTCGTCGTATTGAAGTGCGTTTCCCGGATTCAGCAGCAAATCCATATTTAACATTTGCCTCATTATTATTAGCCGGTCTTGATGGTATTCAAAACAAGATCGATCCAGGTGAAGCAATGGATAAAGATTTATACGATTTACCACCTGAAGAAGATGCCGCAATTCCTAAAGTATGCGCCTCATTAGAAGAAGCATTAGAAGCATTGGATAATGATCGTGAATACTTAAAAGTTGGTGGTGTGTTCACTGATGATGCGATTGACGCTTATATTGGTCTTAAAATGGAAGAAGTTACGCGTTTACGCATGACAACGCATCCAGTTGAATTTGATATGTATTACAGTGGTTAATATCAATTTTTGACATAAAAGTGAGAAACGCTCCCGATTGGGGGCGTTTTTTTTGGGCTATACTATTGATATATAGTATTTTAAGCATATAGTTATTTTATGAAACTCGGTAAATATTTCAAATTGTGGTTTTTAGCTTTAGCCATAGGATGCTCTCCGCTGGCTTATGCCGTCGACTCGGAATCTGGAGCGGCAGGTAACAACAAATCTGGCATATATCGAAATGTGAATGATGATGGCGTGGTTGAGTTTTCAGACCAAGGCAGCAGCAATTCAAAACCAATTAAACTGAAATCAACCAATACCTTTAAAGCGGCCAAGAAAAAGTTTGTACCCAGTCGTGGTAATTCGAGCAGCGACGAGCCCACTAATACCGCATTTCAAAAGGCAGTCAGCTATAAAAGCTTAACCATAACTTCACCAACTCCGGATCAGCAAATTCGAAGTAATGATGGAGTTTTAAGCGTGTCGTTAGCAGTAGAGCCAGCACTCAATTCCGATGCCGGAGACCAAATTGAGTTGTATTACGATGGTGTTTCGCAAGGCAAGCAAAAAGCATTATCATTTGTATTAAAGGACGTTTATCGAGGTCAACACCGTCTCCAGGCTAAATTGATCAATAAAAGTGGTACCGTACTTAAAATTAGTAAACCCGTTCAGTTTGTGATTCTTAAACATTCAATTTTATTTCCAAAAGCAAGATAAACGCCCAGCTTTACTACTCTCGCCTTATCCTGTAATTCAGCCAAACTTATAATCGCACCATTATGGTGCATTTATAGCGCTAGTCCGCTACACTAGGTAGAAATTAACGCTTAGATATACTTGGCTAATCCAAAGAAGACATGTTAAAAAATACAGTTGACGGCAAGATTGCGTTTCGAGTTCTTGAAAACTTAAACCAAGCGGTATTACTGTTTGATCAAGAGCTGCAGTTGCGTTATTTGAATGTCGAAGCTGAGAGAATGTTTGGTAATAGCGCCCGGCATTTACTTGGGCAAACCGCTCAAATGTTATTCTCGGGAGAGACCAATTTGGTGCTGCAACTTGACCATGCGATATCAACGTTGCAACCATTTACTCACCGCGCCATTAGTATCACCTTATCTTATAAAAATCCAATCATTGTCGACTTAACCGCATCACCGTTTTCTGACAACCAAGTGATTAATGAAATCATCGTTGAGATCAGCCAGGTTGATAGAATGGTGCGCATCGCTCAAGATGAAATATTATTAAAACAGCAAAAAATTACTCAGGAAATTGTACGTGGTTTGGCTCACGAAGTTAAAAACCCGTTAGGCGGATTACGTGGTGCAGCGCAATTATTAGAAAAAGAACTCGTCACAGCCGAATTAAAAGAATATACCCAAGTGATTATTAGTGAAGCAGATCGTTTGCAAAAATTAGTTAATAAATTATTAGGTCCAACCACATTACCAAAACAACAGCTCGTTAATATCCACGAAGTTCTGGAACGGGTTCGACATTTAGTTAGCGTTGAAGTAAGCGATAAAATTAAATTGCATCGTGATTATGATCCAAGCATTCCAGATTTAAAAGCCGACCCAGATAAATTGATTCAAGCAATTTTAAATATAGTACAAAATGCCGTGCAAGCATTATCGGGTTCTGGCAACATACAGTTAAAAACACGCATTCAACGCCAATTTTCAATTGGTCATCATCGTTTTAAATTAGTTGTATCAATTTCAATTATAGACGATGGTCCTGGCATTCCTGTGGAAATAAAAGATAGAATTTTTTATCCCTTAGTAACATCACGCGCTAAAGGCACCGGTCTAGGGTTATCAATTGCACAATCATTAATACAAAAACATTCAGGCATTATCGAATGCAATAGCACACCGGGTTACACTGAATTTACAATTAACATTCCGATTGACGATCTAGGCGCTACTAACTAGAAAATTATATTGGATACTAACAAAATACAGCATTGAGAATTTTAATGAATGATAAGTTAAGTGATAATAAATTAGATAAAACTGACACAGTTTGGATTGTAGATGATGATCGTTCAATTCGCTGGGTATTAGAAAAAGCCCTAGTCAGTTCCGGCATAGCCGTGGAAAGTTTTGAAGAAGCAAACTCTGTATTAAAAGCTTTAGAGAAAAAACAACCGGATACCATTATTACCGACATCAGAATGCCCGGTATGGATGGGCTAGAGTTATTATCACGTATACACAAACGCTACCCAAAGATGCCCGTGATTATTATCACCGCACATTCAGATTTAGACAGTGCCGTATCAGCCTATCAAGGTGGTGCATTTGAATATTTACCCAAACCGTTTGACACTGATGAAGCCGTTGATCTAGCGAAACGCGCAGTGCTTCATAGTCAAAATGACGGTAGTCAATCTGAAGTACCCGCGGTTAACACCCCAGAAATAATTGGCGAAGCCACCTCAATGCAAGAAGTGTTTCGTGCGATTGGACGGTTAGCGCAATCCAATATTACAGTATTAATTAATGGTGAATCAGGCACCGGTAAAGAACTTGTAGCCCATGCCTTACACCGACACAGTCCCCGTTTTGACCAACCTTTTATTGCATTGAATATGGCCGCAATTCCGCGTGATTTAATGGAATCAGAATTATTTGGGCATGAGCGCGGATCCTTCACTGGCGCACAAGCTGCACGCAAAGGACGTTTTGAACAAGCCGATGGCGGTACCTTATTTTTAGACGAAATAGGTGACATGCCCGCAGAACTGCAAACTCGATTATTACGGGTATTATCCGATGGTGAATACTACCGCGTAGGCGGACATGAACCGGTTAATACCGATGTCAGAATCATTGCTGCAACGCATCAAAATTTAGAACAACGTGTTAAAGAAGGTAGTTTTAGAGAAGACTTGTTTCATCGTCTTAATGTTATTCGCATCCAAATACCAAAACTCAGCGAACGCCGTGAAGACATACCGGTATTAGCTAATCATTTTTTACATCAAATTGCAGAAGAATTAAATGTCGAAACAAAAGTACTCGATGATGAGGTGCAGACATTTTTATCAAGTTTGGAATGGCCCGGTAATGTCAGGCAACTAGAAAATACCTGTCGCTGGATTACCGTCATGTCCCCCGGAAAAATGATACACCGTGATGGTTTACCCAACGAATTAACCGTAGAACACAATACTGCACAGCCAAGCTCACAAGCTTGGGTTGATTATTTACGCAGCTGGGCAGATCAACAGTTACAAAACGGTGAGCAAGGTATTTTAGATACTGCACAAACTGAATTTGAAAAAACATTAATCGAAGCGGCACT
>CAYQUC010000014.1:0-55799 GCA_964420605.1 uncultured Thioalkalispiraceae bacterium
TCCAAGCCCTCCATCAAACTGCAATCCGGTGCTGTAGTAATTATCTTTATCAGCTGAATTTAAGTTTTCAGCTGAGCCGTAACGCACAAATAAAGTAATACCTGCTTTTAGTTTTTGATCTAGACTAATACCAACGGCACTGGTACCACTACCAGTATTATCTTCGCGATACCAAATTCGATAATTGCCTTCACCAGTATTAAATGGATTGGCTTGATAACCTGCCTCAACTAATAGAAATAATGAATCAGATAAATTGGTTGCAGTGCTAGTACTTTGTTGATAACCGATTTTAAAATTAAATGAGTTTTTAGGATCATACACAACAGCCATACCGGCACCATTTTCACTGAGTCCTAAGGCTGGATTGTTAACCAATGCATCACTTAAGAACTGACTGGTTTCATCATTCGCCGCGGCATTTGAATCAAAGTAATTGGTTAGATCAACTCGGCCAACAACTAATGATAATTTTTGATCCCATAACTCGGTCATTAACCAGGATTCGCGTAAGCTGAGATCATTTTGTTTAATCAAGCGCGCAGCATAACCGTTAACTAAGGTTGTGCCACTGACTTCATTGTCAGGTGGTGTGCCACTTAAGCCTACTATATCTGCGAAAAAAACCGTGTATTTAGCTAGGCCAGCTGTAAAATATAAGTCAGTTGATGCTAGTTGATAAAAATTACCATTGGCTTTATTGCTATCACTGCCATGGGTTTTTTGTACATTTTGAATTATAATTGCCGCATCAACGCCAAGTTGCACGTTACGGTTTTCAGCATCATCTAATGCTTCTTCAATTTTTTCATTAATGGTTTGTCGACGAAATACACGCTCACGTTGGTAGGTTATGATGCGTTTAGTGCCGAATTTTTGAGTGTCGTGCTCTATGCCATTGTCATCAACATAGACTTCGATTTGTTTGACCATTGTTTCAGGATCAGAGAGTACGGTTGTTGTTTCTAATTCAATAACACGCTGTTCTAGCCCTTCAATTCGTTGGAGCAATTTTTCTCGAACGGTTGTAGTGTTAGCCGCATGTGCACTAAATGGTGTGGCAAGTGACAGTAGTAATAGTAATTGGTTTTTATGTTGGCGATGCAATGTTTTCCACGAATTTTGCAAAGTCGTTCTCCCTATTTTTGAATTTAAAAACATCCGATACGAAGCTTGATTTGAAATTATTCAACACTACAAAATCCGAAATAGTTTCAGAAAAAATAGTGTTTTAACAAATCTCTCATGCGGATTCAAAACTGTAAAAAAGAGTGGAGAAATCATAAAGAAAGGAGTCGATATTATGGCATACGCACTAAAATCTAACCTGCAATCAATAGCCCCACGCTATTTTCAGCAAACTATTTTTCAGGCCGGTATACGGACTTATGATGAGAATGAATTAAAAATTATTCTGCTGTATCGCCTTCCCATGTAAATAACACAGTGGCAGGAATACTCCTGATACAGCTTGTCATCAATCACCGTTGCGTGGGCAGTACTGGGTTTGCGAATAACGCGCACCAATTTCCCGTTTAACAATGTATGCACCTAAAAAACTACAACGCACCTTAGCAAATTGTTGCGGTGAATGCTAATTTTCTTGATTTAATGCGCTGGCTGGATAAGTTGGGAAATAAATTTTCTCGATTTTTAATTCAGTTTGTGTACTGTTTTAATGGATTAAATTACTGAAAATGTTAGATAAATTCTACTGAAATTAGTATTTAACAGTTGCAGCTAGTTTCTTGACTGCAACTTCATTTAATGTATGATTGCCAACCTAATAAAATTAAAGCACACTTAACAAATTAAACAATAATTATTCATCGTTACTAGAGCGTTATCGCCATTTAAATGGCACCGGTCTAGTGTGTTTATAATCTGCAGCTTGATTTATCTTTTGAGTTTTATCAAAACACTTTCGTATGGACAGCAGCATTTGTAAGGAAAAGGACATGGCAATTCTACAATCCAACACGACGTTATTAAAACGGACAACTCAATTAATAATACACGCCACTCTATTGAGTGCGACAAGCTTAGTGTTTGCAGCCGAGCATAGTTATGATCGATCAACGATCGCGAGTAATCAAAATGACGGTAACCTCGTTATTCATCATCAACACGATCGAGGCCAATGGATGGTGGGTTATAAATATGTAAACTCCTATATGGATGGCCTTATTCGCGGTAGTGACGATAGTGAGGGTAAAGACGAAGTCAGCAGCCAAGACATTTCTCGTTCGGCAACGGCTAATCCATTAACGCCCGTAGCAGGTTTTAATTATTTAATGTCACCAACCGACATGACAACACAAACCCACATGCTAATGGCTATGTATGGTTACAACAATGATATATCATTAATGTTCATGACTCACCTTGTTCAAAAGAGCATGAATATGGTAACGCATATTGGTAATGCCACAACGATTAGTAATACCATAAATAGTTCGATGGATACTTCGGGTATTGGTGACTCGTTATTCACAGTGATGTTAAATTTTAATGAAAACTGGACTAACAGTTTTGGATTTAGTTTGCCCACTGGTAGTATTAATCAAAAAGTAATAATGAATGGTGTTAGTGTTCAAGCACCGTATCAAATGCAATTAAGTTCCGGGACGTTTGATTTTTTACAATCGATAACCTACTCCGGTGTGAGTGGAAATTATGATTGGGGGGTGCAAGAAAATTTTACGTATCGTCATGGCGTCAATAATAATGGTTACGTATTAGGTAATCGATTTGAAATTAATACTTGGATTCGACGTATCTATTCTAATCAATTATCAATTTCTGCACGTATTAATATGTTTAATCAAAGTTCAACTCAAGGACGTGATGCAAAAATTCTAAATTCAACCACAGCGTTGAGTTTTGATAGTGCAAACTCAGGACGTCATCAAACAAATATTGCTTTTGGAATTAGTAAAAACTTTAACGAACGTCATAGTATTGGTTTTGAATATACCAAACCTATAATGCAAGAGGTGTTGGGTGTTCAAATGAAATCACAACATAAGGTTGCATTGTCGTGGTCGTATCAGTTGTAAAATAAAAATGAGTCAGCGTCTATAGTAATTTTTAATTTTAAATTGAAACGTTAATAAAAATTGTAATGTCATTGATCTTCGTTGTTTTTAATGTGTGAGCAATTTAACACTTGTATTTAGACACATTATAACAACCGTAATTTTTCATATAGAGTTATAAATTTTTTTAGCGCTGAGATGTTATAAACATTAACTATTTTGAGAAGCACGGCGCAGAAATGTAATGCAGTAATTCGCCAGATTGACTACTTTTTGGATTGGTGTATATTAAACAAAAAATAATGATAAAGATTCCCACGTAAGAAGTATTACCTTATCGATATATAGAGATATTGTTGGATATATTTTTTGCCAGTCAAAGGAATGCACTATCACAGTTGAATAATCGCATTGTGATATTTATTTAAATAGTCGGCATTATTGCTCGCAATAACGTGTTGGCTAAATCAAATAGTTAAGGATACATTATGGCAAGCTCAAAATTTGAAATAAATCTACTCCCTCTTATTCTTCTAGTGTTCGGTTTAACGCTCAGTGCAACTACTGTGGTTGCTGTGGAAATGGATCATAGCAAAATGAATATGGGAAATGATAACGATACTGACGATGAAGAAGACTTTAGTAAAGAAAATCTCTCAGGCAATAGTCATAAATCAAAATGGCCGGTGAGCACCAGCAAAGGAGTTGATGCATGGTCAACAGAAGAATTTGCCAATGAAGCTTTATTGAATGAACTAAATACTGAAATTGGTGTAGTGATTCATCACCAACACAAATCCGGTAATTGGATGGTGAGCTATAAGTATATGAATATGTACATGGATGGACTCATTAGAGGTACAGCAGAACGCGAAGGTAATGAAAAAGTTTCAACTGAAGATGTTGCACGTGCTGATATGACTACGCCAGGAGTTCCAGTAGCTAATTTTAACTATATCATGGCACCATTAAATATGACCATGAAAATGCATATGCTTATGGCCATGTACGGTTACAGTGATAATACCTCGTTTATGTTTATGACCAATTATTTGCAAAATGACATGAATATGGTGATGCACATGGGTAATGAGAATATGATCATGAGTTCAAGAGAAAGCCAAATGGCGACCTCTGGTGTCAGTGATACAGTGTTAACCATGATGGTTAAAGCCAGCGATGCGTGGATTATCAGTTTTGGGTTAAGTTTACCAACTGGCAGCATTGACGAGCAAGTTGTCATGGCTGGCAATACTATTCAAGCACCGTATAAAATGCAACTCGGATCGGGTACTTTGGATTTTCAACAATCAGTAACCTACAAAGGTGGTGATAGTAGCTTTAACTGGGGTATGCAAGAAAGTTTTACATACCGTAGTGGCGCAAATACCAATGGTTATGTATTAGGAAATCGCTTTGAGATTAATGCTTGGGTTAGAAAAACATTTTCAAACCAGTTTTCAATTTCAACTCGCTTAAAATTATTTGATGAAGGAGCGATTGAAGGACGTGATTCTAAAATTATGAACTCCAGTATGTCACCTACATTTGATACAGTAAATTCTGGGCGTCATCAGTCTGATTTATCGATAGGTTTTAGTAAGCGCTTTGATTCGGGCCATCGTTTAGGTTTTGAATATTCCAAGCCGATAGCACAAGTTGTTCAAGGCATTCAAATGGAAACAAAATACGCATACACCCTTTCATGGTCTTATATGTTGATGTAAGATTTTGGTATATTTTTTATCACACACAACAGCAGTCTTTGCTGTTGTGTGTGATATGTTTTAACTTGCAGCTAAATCAGCTTCAGTTTTCATGCCCATTTTTTTCATGATAATGCCAGGAATGCAAAATCCTGTAAATTGACTTTGAAACAGATTGAAGCCTACAAATAATGTGCCCCAGGCCCACAGTGGATTGTGATACATTGCTAAAAATGTTGTTAGCATTACCATGATTCCTGCAAACGCAAAAAGTGTTTTTTCTATAGACATAATATTTCCTCGCGATAAAGAGTTGTTATTAATTACTGTTAATGCCTCTATGAGCATTTGATAGCTGCTATTATACCTTTTTCACAAATGATGTATGTCTCAAAAGGCACATAAAACCGCCACTGCGTCTATGTTACTAAAGAAATTGAGATTTATCTTATAATAGTTATTCATTTCAATAAGTTAATGTTATTTTAATTTCGAGTTGAAGTGTGATAAATTCAAATTAGAATTAGCCAAGGCTCTTTATTTATACGATTCTAAAGTGGCCAGTGAATTACATCGAATTTTCGATTGAATCGATATTGTCAAATAGCGCTTGTTGTGCTGCTAGCTTGGATTAAATCGTTCGGTTAATAACTCAATAAAAACGCGAGTTTTCAATGGCAGATAGTGTTTTGACGGGTAGATTAGCCATACAGAACTGTCGAAGTTGGTGGTTGTCACTTGATACTCCGCAAATAACCTAACAAGCTTACCCTGCGTTATATCATCGCGAACCAGCCAGTCTGGCAATAATGATAGTCCCATATTAAACAGTGTACATTGGCGTATTGCATTGGAGTTACTAATCAACATGGTTTTACTGGTTGTCACTTCAATAATGTTTTGCTGTGTGTCCTTAAACAACCAGTTTAAATTATAACCTGCAATCGGAAACAATAAGCATTTATGCTCCGCTATTTGCTCGGGTGCGGTGGGAGTTCCATGTTGTTCAAGATAGGCTGGACTAGCGCAAATAGAGAACACCATTTTGGTTAAACGCTTGGCAATATAACTGGAATCTTCAAGTGTGCCTAGTCGGATAGCAACATCAATGCGCTCATCGATCAAATCAAGATAACTATCCGTTAAGTTTAAATCTATTGCAAGTTCAGGGTATTTAGCAGCAATTTCGGGTAATAACGGTACAATATGGTTACCACCAAACACGGTTGCTGCAGTAATTCGCAAGGTACCAGTTGGTATCTCGGTTAGATCTGCTGCAACTTGTTGTGCTGAATTTAAATCCTCAATGATGGTTTTTACCCGCGCAAAATAGGCCAAGCCTGCTTCAGTTGGTTCTAGTTTACGTGTCGAACGTTGAAATAACCGAATGCCAAGTTCTTTTTCGAGTGCCGTAATCGAGCGCGATACTGATGATGGTGCAATATCATGCATTCGAGCGATATCAGTGAAATTGCGGTGTTGCATAACGTCCACAAATAATTTTAAAGTATTAACATCCATTTATGCATAATACGCAATTATGATTTGTTTATATACCTATTTATTGCAACTGATGTATTGAATAAGCTTTATTGGTCACTAAACAAAACGTAATCAATGGAGATTTAACATGACAAATTCAGTACCCAATTTTAAAAATGATGTAAGTGAGTTAATAGTGCAATTAACCGAGATGATTCCAGCAGATAAATTTGAGATATTTAACCGTGATGCAAATCAGTTGGCAGCAGACCATCAAAGTCCACTAAAAGTGTCTGTTGGTGATATTGCTCCGTTGTTTTCATTACCGAATGCCAACGGTAGAGCTGTGGATCTGACCGCGATGTTACAACACGGTCCAGTGGTGCTCAGTTTTTATCGTGGTGTGTGGTGTCCGTATTGCAACTTACAACTCAAAAATTATCAGCAAATTTTACCGCAGTTAAAATCTGTTGGCGCAAATTTGATTGCAGTGTCCCCCATGACACCCGATAATTCACTGAGCATGTTACAAACCAATGAATTGGAGTTTGAAGTTTTAAGTGATGTGGGTAATAACGTTGGACGGCAATATACCACGGTATTTAAAAATAATGCTGCACCAATCCAAGCCATGACTGAAATGGGATACGATTTTTCAAGTTTTTATGATGATGATTCAAACGAAATTCCAGTGCCCGCAACCTTCGTAATTTCACAAGACGGAACAGTCATTTTCGCTGATTGCGCGGGTGGTGACTATCGTAGTCGTACTGAAGCGCAAGCAATTTTAGATGTGCTTAATATAAAGTAATGTCTTGTTAAAGAATGCAGTCATCCTATTGTTGGATGCTGCATTCTTTTCTGAAGCGTACTTATTTGACAGTTTTGTTACTCTCTAAAAGTTAACTGTGTTATTTATACAGTTGTGACCTGAACTAGGGATCAATAAATTTAGTAGTTACGTATGAATAATACTAAATCCACCGGCTACAACCCTTCCATTTGTGCTCGCATATTATTGTTGAGCAGCAATGAATATTTTTAGTATCCCGGGTTCATCATTGCTTAATGAACAACGAAGGAATTCTAAAGTATCGGCATGACGTTGTGGTTTATAACTGACTTAATTTACCGTGATGTTTGTTTTTGCAAACTTGAGATTTGTGATATCCTTTAATAGTTAACTGGATAGAATAAATATCTATTTATATAAAATTTTTAGCGAATTTTTTTAAAGTAATTAACACAAAAATTTTTAAAGGTTTTAATCAACTCTGAGTTATAACGATTAGCCGTGTAAACAATGGACAGCTTTAATTTTTCTGTTTTTGTTAAATTAAATAAATTAAGATGCCAGTCTGGCATTACTGTTATTAATTTACCGTTTTCGATTTCTTCGCGACAATTTATTGAGGGTAACTCCCCTATTCCCATGCCTTGTTCAAGTGCCACTTGAATTGCAATGTAATGATTTAACGATAACGATTCGTTGATATCGATTGCGATTGTTTTTTTATTTTTAATGAACCGCCACTGTTTGCTATCATGCCAATTGGTGCCACAGATTAATTTATGCTGCGCTAGATTAGCGGGTGACTCGGGTGCGCCATGAGTTGCTAGGTATTTTGGGCTGGCGACTAATATATGATCGTACTCTAATAAAGTAATGGCAATAAGGCTGCTGTCTCTGAGCTCACCAATTCTAAGTGCAACATCAATACCGTCTTCAATAAATTTTAATTGCGCACCAGTGAATTGGACTTTTAAACGGATATTGGGATACCGTTGTTTGAATTTATTAAACAACGGAATGATAACACTGCGTTCAATGCCGGGCGGAGCAGTTAAGCGTAATGTACCGCTATCAGTCGTTTCGGTATCAACCAGATTTTGGCGCGCGGCATTAAGGGTATTAACGGCGGGTAAAATAGTGTCATAAAATTTTCGACCTTTCTCGGTCAAACGTAGTTGCCGTGTGGTGCGCTCGATCAGTTGGCTATTTAAACTGGCTTCTAATTCTGAAATTTTACGACTAATAGAGGATGTTGGCACCCCAGTTTTAACTGAAGCAGCTGTAAAGCTTTTACAATCAACAACTTGAACAAAAAGATAGATAGCATTAAAATCCATTATTATCCCATATATGAAATTATGTTTTACAAAAACGGTATTTATCCTGTATTTGAGATAATTGTATACTAATTTTTCACTTAAAGAGAGGCTTACAGTATGCGATTATTTAGAAAATTATTAGGCAGCAATCAATTTTTAATGAGTTTTGGTTTTATGGTGGCGTTGGTATTTTCAAGTAACGCAAATGCCAAATATGAAAATTTTAATTGGCAATCGCCACATCAATGGGAAGGAGCAGTGTTCGATGTGCCTACTTGGTTTGCAAAAGATATGTTGTATACCGGTAGAGAAGTCATCCGGTTTCACGATGGTTTTTATGATGCATCGTCTACCGGATTTTGGACCTATGCGTTTGCATTATTAGTTGAGCAAACCGAGACACCCACAACAAAAGCATTACTAGAAGAAACCAAACGTTATTTTGTTGGTCTTGCTCGGGGTATCGGTGATAAAAATATAAAAGATTATCCTGCCGATAAAATAAAAGTGATTTCAAAATCGGATTGGACGACATCAAAAGATTCAAAATATCGCTCACAAATTTATTATCTTGAAAGTTTCGATCCATTTACAACCGGTAAAGACATTAAATTAAACGTTAAAATTACAACCTGGTTGTGTTCGGATAAGCAAAGAGCAATTCATTATTCAATATCACCTCATCCAATGACGAATAAAATTTGGAAAGAATTAGATAAAGAAGTTGATGCTTTAAAATGTTGGTGATATTTAAAAACCTATCCATTTTATAATGGGTAGGTTTTTAATTTAGATTAAAACAACATAACACCTTTGGCTGGAGTAATTAAGCCTTTATTAATCGCGATATAAAATGGCGATAATATTTTTGTTAATTCTGAAGTTGGTATTTTGGATGATAGCGCATTAAAACTAGTAACATCAGAATTACTCCATGTACCATCTGATATGGCGTTAATAATGTAGGATCGTGCAAGCTCGATATCATTTTGTTGCTGTTGTAATTGTATTGTATTTAATACCGGTTTTTTATTGTCAATTGTAGGTTGTTGTTCATTGAAACTAATTTTATTTTCCTCATATTTCAGAAGTAACTCTGACATAATATCTCGCAGGCTCGATTTTAAATCTTGTATTGAAATATGATTAACTACAATGGAACTCAACCTAGAGTCTTCGTCTATATTGTCGATCGATTTTGTAGTTTTTATTGATTCTAAAGTGTTATTGTCATTTGAGCTAAAGAAAATGCCCACACTAATACCAATTATAAATAGTAAAGCCGATGTGGTAATGTTTTTTATCATGTCTAATTTCTTATTTATTTTTGGTTATGCCATTAATAATCTTAACGGCACAACCATTTTTAGGATTAATGCTTTGGAAGTGTGGAAGAATTTCGATAGAAAATAAGATTGGTGCAGAACCCTGTTTTATCAACGTAGATTGTAATGTCATCATTGACAGTGAAAGTATGTAGGCTTTTTATAAATTCTTTTTTTTCTGAATAACATCCTATTGAATTATAATTAACATCTTGAGCACCACATTTTGCCATTTCACCATTTACGCTACAGTATAAGTATTGAATTGAATCTGCCGAATTTCGAATACGCGTGAGATTTCCTGAAATACTTGATGAACCATCTGTATAGTGAATGATATTAACAGCACCTGTGTTTAGTACTTCACCGGAATTTGCATATGATAAAATAAACGAGCTTAAAGTTAGTGTTACTATTATTTGTACTATGAATGATCGAAGTTTCATCTTTATTCCTTTTGTAAATTAATTGATTATTTGAATACGATAGTAAGTCATTTAAATACGCAAGAAGGTTCATTTAATTACAACTGATTGCAATGGATATTTTAGTGTTGATAATTTATACTAATTTAATACGTAGACAGTAATAGATAGGCAGTAAATACCATGATGAGTCATTTTAAATCTTTATTAGCCATGCTTTTAATTATGAATGCGGTAGTGGCGTGGTCAGTCGAAGCGCCTTCAAGCCACGACTATTCGTCATTATCAGATGAACAGTTTGAAACGCTAATCTCAATTAAAAAATCATTCTCTAGTATCGAACAATTTTTAGAGCGGCAAAGTCTCACGTTAGAACAAGCTGAGGCCGCCAAATTATTTGTTTTATTAGAACAACAAAAACTCATGGCGCAGTCTTTACCATTAAAGCAGTTACGCGAGTTGGTTCATTCGTGTGAACAAGATGAACGTTGTCGTGAAAAAACAGTGATGGATAAATTTGGTGGAATCTTTAGTTTTATAAACATAGTGTGGTTTTTGGCTAGTGTGTTGATAATTGTTGGTATCATTGCCGTATTAAGCATTTACCGTCGTTTTATTTACAAAACGTTAAAACCAGTTTTTAAATTTACATTAACGCTGCTGTCTTTTATTGTGCCCATTATTGCGCGATTTTTTAAAAACATCCCTTTATTGGCGTATGAGTTGTTGCTGTTATCATTAGCCGCGCTGCTTATATACAGTGCTACGTTCTTTGGTGAGGCTGCGCAAGTTTATGTGGTTTTTATCGGTAATGTTTTTGTTGTTCTAATATTGTCGTTTCTTACAAAAAAATATACGATATTGTATCGTGACAATAAAAAAATTGATTTTAGAAAAATACGTTATTGGTCTAAAATACTATTAATGACAGTGTTTTCGGTGTTATGGGCAGCTACAGCAATTGTATATCAGTCACAATTACTTGGTTTTTTTACAATTGCAATTATATTATCCTGGTTGGGTTTTGGAATGGCGATTAGCTCGCTTGAGTACAGTTTTGGTTTTAAGAACCGTAAAACAATTTTCACTGGCACCGTCGGCGCGTTAGTATTATTGCTTAGCTACATTGGTATTATTATTTTACAAATTAAAGTTCCCTATTACATTTACTTTGAAAATGGCATTAAATATTTAGGATCGTTTGTATTCTATAGTGGTCTATTAATATCATCGAGTAAATGGGTGTGCCGATACTATAAATTTAACTATGGTTTATTACAAGTCGCATCAATAACGGCAGGTATTGCAGCCTTGTTTTTAGGCTCGGTATTTAATATGGCCGAACTGCGTGGTTTTGGCGGTACGTTTTTCGTATTGTATTTAATAGAAAAACAATTTGACTTTGTATGGCATAAAAAACGAATCGCATGGTTAATATTGCTGCTTGGGATTACTTTATTTGCTATAGCGCAAGTTGTTAGTATTTATCCCGAATTTTTCTTCATGGCGACGGATAGTGTAAAAACTGAATAGTTACAACTATCCTATTTTTTAGTGGCTAGTAAGAACACCAGATTTTAATATCTTACTAGCCAAGATAACTCGAATTATTCAATCTGTTATTCGGGTTAAATTAATTTCTCCTGGATACCAACGCCAAATAGATTCAATTTTGATGTCGTGTTGATATCGAATAACAGATATCGTGTTGTTTATTTTGTTTTTTAATTTTGAACAATACCAACCCAACTCTCCCCAGTTTTCACAATATTGATGTTTACTAGTGACTTTCCAGGGTATTTTGTACCGTGTATTGTTGAAATAAACATCGGCTATGCCGTTACGGTGAATATTTTGCTTAAATGCTCGACCATTCCATTGTCCTGAGATTGAATTTCCGGATAACAATTTAATTATCTCTTGCCGTTCTAGAAATGCATTAGCGTACACGGGTGTTGCGCCATTGAAGTTGAACAATAATAGTATTAACAGTAATTTATTTTTCATCAGGCTATACCATGCCACCATTAATTCTAATATTTTGTCCGGTTATCCAAGCAGCTTGTTCGGAAATTAAAAAAGACACCAGTGGAGTGATGTCTTCATTAGTGCCTAAACGATTAAAGACACTTAAGGTTTTTAAAAATTCCAAACCTTGTTCAGATTCACTGGACTTTAAAAAGCTATTATCTATCGGTCCAGGGCTAATAGTGTTAACAGTAACGGCTTTATGCGCTAGTTCGTCAGCCAAAAATTTAGAGAGTTGTTCTGTTGCGGCTTTAGCAGCAGCATAAACTGAATAGCCGGGGCCTCGTTGTGCTGCGGTTAAAGAGGATGAAAAATTAATGATACGTCCATTTTGCTGGATTCGTTTAGCCGCTTGTTTATAAATAAGAAATGCTGTTATAACGTTCTTATCAAATAAGCTATAAAATTCATTGAGACTGATATCAGCCAATGCTGTATTAAAAATATAACCGGCTGTATTGATCACGATATCGATTTTTGAGAATGTTGATTCTACAAAATCAAATAATTGTTGTACTTGTTGTTCATCTCTTAAGTCAGCTTGATAATGTGATATTGATTTACCCTGTTTACCTAAAAGTTCATTTAAACTATCAATGTGTATTTTGCTCGAATCGCTACAATAATGAGCCACTACATTGGCACCTGCTTGTGCAGTTGCTAACGCAATACTGCGTCCCATGTTTTTAGAAGCACCCGTAATTAAAATGGTTTTGTTCTTTAGCGTATTGTCCATGGCATTTCCTTTGTTAGTTAAAATAAAGGTTCACTATATCCGGCTGGCGAATTGCTGAACATTCTATATAATGCGATAAGGGGTATTCAAAAATGAATAATGATATTAATGAATTCGATTGGGACGATATTAAAGTATTTTTAGAGATTGCCAATACTGGCAGTTTGACGCAAGCGGCCGTAAAGCTGAATAAATCACAACCGACGATTGGCCGACGTATTGAAAAACTGGAAAAAAGTCTTGGTGTGAATTTATTTAAACGCAGTCCCTATGGCTATGAATTAACATCAGTGGCAGAGTCGTTATTAGCGACAGCGCAATGTATTTCGGAGAAAATTGATTTATTTTTAAATGAAGCAAAAATATTACAGACCGACGTGACTCAAGATACTGTGGTGATTACTTGTGGTGAGTCATTTGTTGCGTTATTAACAGCCCATATGCACGATTTTATGCTGCAGCACCCAGAGATATCGTTAGATATTATTAGTAGTTTTGAGGTGATTAACCTAGACAAAGGTGGTGCTGATATTGCGATTCGCTCTCAACGACCGGAGAATCCTAATTTAATAACACGTAAATTGGGTACCTGCCATTACGCAATCTACGCATCACATTACTATCTGGAGCAACATTCAGCAGCAAGTGAACCATTAAATGCTGGCAGTCAGTTAAATTGGATAGCGTACAAAGATGATAATGCCGAGCTACATTCAAGTAAATGGTTGGCGACGAATATTGATTCAAATAATATAAAGCTACGGTGTAATACCCCGTCGAGCTTATTATTGAGTATTAAAAATCATCAGGGTTTGGCAGTGCTGCCACAGTTTGTTGCGCAACACGACAATGAGCTTGTTCAATTATCATTATTACTTGATACATTACAACCTGATATTTGGTTAGTTTTGAATCGTAATGCCCATCGGAATCGTGCAACGACCTTGGTATCTCAATGGATTAGTCATGTTTTTGAGCTAGCGGGTTTTTAAAAGCACTAATGTATCGAGACGATAGTGTTAATGGTTTACAGATTTAGAAAAAATATGAATAACCATAACACCAGAAATAATTAAAGTCATGCCAATGATGGCGGCTAAATCAGGAACTTCATCGTAGATTATAAAACTAACAACTGTAATTAAAACAATGCCTAAACCTGACCAAATAGCATAAGTAATGCCGACGGGTATGGTTCTTAAAACCAAAGTCATAAAATACAATGCGACGATAAAGCCAACAACGACGATAATACTGGGTACAAGCTTGGTAAATTCGGCAGATGCTTTTAATGCACTGGTTGCCGTTACTTCGGCTAATATTGCAACAGCCAAATATAAGTACCCCATTTGTAGCCACCTTGCTATTCGTTTTATACAGTTTACTCCTATTTTAGCTGTGATCGTTAGTTAATCTATAATTTGAAACGGTACTGTAATTATTATGTAACAACATAACGCTTTTGCTTTAAATTCTGGAAGTGATCGTTGAGAAAAGTCTATACTTTATATTTTCTAATAGCGTAAGCGAGACTAAACTTTGGAAAATACACAGGATAAATTACAATTACTTCAAAATGAAGTTGAATCAGTCATTAAAGGACATTCAAAGACAATTCGATTATTACTTGCGGCATTTATAAATGGTGGTCATGTGTTACTTGAGGACTATCCGGGTACGGGTAAAACAACATTAGCAAAAATATTGTCAAAGATAATATCTGCTCAATTTAAACGAATCCAATTTACACCTGATTTATTACCGAGTGATGTCACCGGTTTATCGATTTATAACCCAAAAGATCAAAGTTTTACATTACGTAAAGGTCCTGTTTTTACCAATATTTTACTCGCTGATGAAATTAATCGTGCTTCACCCCGTACTCAATCGGCTTTATTAGAATCAATGGCCGAAGGTCAAGTCACTATTGAAGGTGAAACGCATATTCTGAGTGAACCGTTTTTTGTTATAGCGACACAAAATCCGGTTGAAACGCACGGCACTTATCCACTTCCTGAAGCACAGCTTGATCGTTTTGCGGTACAACTGTCATTAGGTTACGTTACTCCAGAAGTTGAACTGAATATTATATTAAATAAATCAAGCGCGGTAATCATTGCTGAAAAACAAGCAGTAATTAGCACTGAAGATATACTATTGCTTAGAGACAAAGCACAAAAAATTAATATCAGTCACGAACTCAGTGAGTATATCGTGTTACTCGTTACAAAAACGCGGCAATGGCCTGGGATAAAATTGGGCGCGAGTATTCGAGCAACTATCGTGTTGAAGCAAATGGCGCAATGTTTAGCTCTGTTTTCTGGAAAAGACTTTGTGATCCCAGAATATATTCAGCAAGCGGCGGTTAATGTAATTGCACACCGTTTGATATTGGATCCACAAGCTGAATTTTCGGGAAAAACCAAGCAATCAATAGTTGCTGATATTATTACTGCAACAGCCGTTCCGGCATAAATTTATATTTTGCGTCAATTATTAGACAAGTATTTATGGGGCAGTTATCGCCAATTGTCGATGGTATCATATTGGATAGCGCATCGTTTTACGACAGTTGGTAAGTTAGTATTGGCGTTGATGTTCGCGTCGGCTTTAGTTGGAATTGATATTCAACGAGTACAAAGTTATCAATTATTTATTATTTTATCGGTGTTAATTGTTATCGCAATACTCAGTAGTTTAACAAAAAAAGCTCGTGTGACGGTTACGCGACAATTGCCAAAATATGCTTGTGTTGGTGAGAAAATGACGTATCAAGTAACGTTAAAAAACACCAACAAAAAAAATCTAGAGCATTTTTCTATACGTGATGTACCAGTTGACCCTCGTCCCTCAATGGCATTATTTTTAAATTCACAAGAACCGCGTTCAGTAACAAAAAGTCGCTTTGATCGCTTCTTTCGATTCCCCCGCTGGCAATGGTTGGTTGCTAACAATACGTTTATTAAAACCGTTATTACTGATTCATCAACTCTTCCATCGCAAACATCAGTGACACTGTCTTTGACACTGGACCCGCTTCGTCGTGGCATCACGCAGCTAATAGCGATGGAAATTTTACAGCCTGATAGTTTTGGATTATATCGTGCGACAAGCAAAGTTTCGTGTTACGAATCACTCATTGTGTTACCGAAACGGTATCAAGTGCCGGATTTAAAATTGTCCGGTCGACGGCAACATAATATAGGAGGCGTTAATAATGCTAGCTCGGTAGGCGATGCACAAGAGTTTACGTCACTGCGTGAGTACCAGCCTGGTGATAGCATACGAAATATTCATTGGAATAGTTGGGCTAAAACATCGCAACCAATAGTAAAACAATATCAGGAAGAATATTTTTCACGTTATGGTTTAATTCTTGATACCTTTAGTGATAACGATAAAACCGCTCAATTTGAAGATGCTGTATCGTTAGCAGCATCCTTTGTTAGCTCATTAACAAATTTGGATTCAATTATTGATTTAATGTTTGTTAGTAATAAGGCCTATCAAATGTCTACTGGTAGAGGTGTTATGCAACGTGAAAACCTACTAGAAGTACTCGCATCTGTTTCGATTAGTAAAAATAAAAATGTTAATGAGTTGCATTCAATAATTTTAAAAAATATCGCTATTTTAAGTAGTGCAATTTTAATTTTTATAACGTGGGATAAGCAACGTAAAAAAATAGTAAAGCTATTACAACAGAGTAATATTCCGTATCGTGCGTTCATTATTTTAGAGCAACAAAATAATGAATTAACGATACACGATAATAATATAACTATTTTACAGTCCGGCAATATTGAAGCTGGATTAGCATTGTTATGATCAGTATTGAAAATCGATATAATACACCACGTTTTTTACTGAGTGTCACACTGTTATTTTGGGGCTACCAAAGTGATATGATTTTGATCAGTGTGCTGATGGCATTTATGTTAGAACTTAAAGAATGGACCAATAAACGTATTGAACTTGAAGAACACGGTTTTTATATGCTTGGCAATATAAGTACCGCATTATTTATTATCATTATTTTGGTATCGTTATTTGGTTCACAAGCACATTTATTTATCCATCAAATAGTCATTTTTTTACCTATTGTATTTTATCCGCTATTAATTTCTGAACAGTTTAGTGTTAAACAACAAACCCCCGTTGGTGCTTTCATTTACAGTTTTAGAAAACGTAAACTAAAGAAAGATATTAAAATGGGTTATTTTTATTTTTCTTTAATTTTATTAGCATCGAGTATTGATCAAAGCAATAAAAATGAATTTTTTATTATTTTAGCTATTTTAATTTCATGGGCATTATGGCAAGTGAAACCACGATCGAATAATAATGTGAAGTGGCTATTAGTGATGGTATTGGTTATTGCCGTGTCGTTTAAGGCCAGAAACTTATTAATGGATTTTGCGTTGGACGTGGAACACTGGGCTATTGATTATTTTGACCAGTTATTTCATGGTGAGCGTGATCCGTTTCGTAGTCGAACTGCAATGGGACAAATTGGTCAGCTAAAATTATCTAATAAAATAATGTTGCGAGTAAAAAGTAGAAACAATCAACCAATATTGTTGGAAGAAGCTATATACGATTCTTTTTACAGTAATGTCTGGTTTAGTACCTTAAATAAATTTACTGATTTGGATACTAAAATCGATTTAAAAAATAATAAAGCGGTAATGACTGTCCACCGCAATACTCGTGATAATTACAGTTTACTTGCGTTACCACTTGGTCAGAGTGATATTGCTGTTGCAACAAAAGTTGAGCTTTCGCGTAATGGTCATGGTACTACCAAAGCAATTTATATTGATGATTTATTTGAATATAAAATATACCCTGTAACAGAAGATAAATTATCGCATAAGTCAGCACCGACTAATGTTGATTTAATTATTCCGCGCTCTTACCGTAAAATTATTAAAAAAATTGAACTCCAACAGCAATTGACAAAATTAGATCATGATAGTGCGATTTTAGCAATAGCAAATTATTTTAAGGAAAACTATCGTTACTCATTATTTCAAGAGAAAATAAAATCAGAAATGTTACCCCTTGTTAATTTCTTAACCGATAGTCATCGAGGACATTGTGAATTTTTTGCAAGTGCAACAGTATTATTATTACGTTCAGCAAATATTCCTGCACGTTATGTGGTGGGATACTCCGTATCAGAATACGATAGCACGCAGAAATTATTTATTGTACGCGCACGCGATAGCCATGCTTGGGCGCAAGCTTATATAAATAATCGATGGATCAATGTTGATAATACTCCAAGTGTTTGGTATCAACAAGAAAGTGAAAATGCATCGGTATTTGAACCAATAACTGATTTTATGTCAACATTGTTTTACAAGTATAATATTTGGAGAAAAAATAATTCGGTTGAGGATGTCCAGTTTTATATTGTGATCGTTATTGTGATAGTGGTGCTATTAATAATATTATATCGTTGTGGCAATATTCCTTGGTTTCAAACTGCGGTTAGAATTAAAGCGCTAGATAACAAACACTCGATATACGATCAAAAAGTTGATCGAGACAGCCAAGTGTTAATGGATAAAATAATTAACCAGAGTAACGTGTCGCGTTATTCACATGAGCCATTATGGGATTGGTATTTACGGTATACCGAGTCAGTTAATAATAACCTCAGCCATACATATAGTGGTTTAAAATTAAAGGATATTATTAACTTATATTATGAAATACGATTTTCTAACTGTAACTCAAATACAACTGTATTGCATGAATTTGAGAAAAAAGTTAATTTATGGCTTGTAATTGAATAACGCTATTGAGCAATTGCTAGTCAACGATTTGGAGTAGTGAATTAGAATATTTTTTTAAAATAAGTGTCACACTAGAGTCTTTATTTGTGTCTAAGTTAGTAATGATTATACATTCTAATAATATAAGGAAATCTACTATGTACTTACTGTATCACTACCCGTATTCACAACATGCCAGACGCGTAGTCTCGTTGCTTGAGGAAGCTGGTCTTGAATATCAACTTAACACTATCGCAATGGACAAGGCTGAGTTTTTATCAGCAGAATATTCTGCAATAAATCCGAATCAGCAATTACCAACGTTGATAGATGGTGATATTAAAATACACGAGTCAAATGCAATTCTACGATATTTGTGTCATAAACATAAACTAACATCATGGTATCCGAGCGATTTACAACAACGTGCGGCTGTAGAACAATGGCTCGATTGGAATCAATGTCGTTTATCACCCTCGGTGGTGGATATCGTTCTTAACAAAGTTTTTATGGCCGAGCATGGTGACTCTGCTGCAATAGCGCGTGGTGAGCAAGCCATACCGGGTTTATTGTCGATAATTGATAATGCATTAGCAAATCAAAATTTTCTTGCCGGAGAGCAAGTAACCATAGCAGATTTATCAGTTGCATCGAATATTTTCCAACTGGGCTTAGCCGATGTGGTGCCTATTGAATCTACTATATTAGGCTGGTATCAACGTATTAATAAGCTTGACGGGTTTAAGAAATCACTACCGTTAAAGCAATAAAGTAACAATAGTTTATAAAGGCAAAATGAAATGAATTTAGAGAATTTGGTGAGAAAAGCACAAAATGGTGATAAACAGGCGCTTGAAAGTTTGGTGCTCGAAATACAGGATAATATATATTATCTATCAATACGCATGTTATTTAATCCTGAAGATGCCAGCGAAGCAACGCAGGAAATATTAATTATTGTGATCACTAAAATCTCTACATTTCAGTTTAAAAGTAATTTTCGTACTTGGGTTTATCGTGTCTCAACTAACTATCTATTAAATACCAAAAAAATAATAGCCAAGGAAATAGGTTTATCCTTTGATGCTTTTAAAGAAGATTTAGAATCAGATTTGGACGAGTCGGATGAATTAAAAATATCACCCGACTACGAATTGTTGTTAAATGAAATTCGAATAATGTGTACTATGGCAATGTTATTGTGTTTAGATCAAAAACATAGAATGGCTTATATATTAGGAGATATATTTGAGTTGGATCATAATGAAGCTAGTGAATGTTTGTCTCTATCAAAAGAAAATTACCGCAAACAATTATCACGTGCGCGTACTAAAGTATTAGACTTTACAAAATCAAGTTGCGGCCTTATTAGCAGCAATGCTAAATGTTCTTGTCAGAAAAAACTAAAAGGCGCGATAACACGTGGCCGTGTAAATCCGAAAAAAATATATTTTTCAGATAAAAGTAATAGTGGTTTTTATGATGTACAACAAAAAATAACTGAAATGAGTGATGATCTTAAGACAGTAGAATTACAAACCTCGATACCGATATTAAAAAATCCTAACAATTTTATTGAGATAGTTGAAACATTGATGGATGGGGTTTAGCTATTACTATTATCTATTTTTTTGTTAGAAAATTAACTGGACAGCAGTGTTAAATTACATGCATGAAGTAAGGAAGGACACGGAGTCGGAATCAGCGATTCCGACTTCAGGTTCTAATTTAAACGACAATGCTATAAGTATATTACTGCACCGAATTTGTAGTCAATAATCTTCAGTATTTATTCAATAATCAGTCTAGCATTAATCGATTGTACTGGGCGATTATTAGCATGATGAATGGTGTTATGAAATTTTTCGACTTGTTGCTCTGATACTTTAATGGAGCTTTTCAAAACATACCACCGCACCCCTTCTGAACACGGTGGTGTTGTTAGTGACCCATTAAAACGATAGTAATCCATGTTGTTAGGCATTAAATTTGATGCTGTAATATTGGCATTTAAATTTTCATGATCACCGTTTTTTAGTGGCATGTGGCTCCATAGTTTTTCAATGATCAAATTTTTATCACCATCTTCAAACATTACCGCTAGCACCACCAAATTGCCATTACTGTCGGCGTGAACAAAATGGCCTTCGAGTGGAAATGACTTGCCGTTGATGGTGTTTTCACTTGGACTGTGGAAGTGAAACTGCTTTAATTCAAAGTCATCATTATCAATTTTAATTTTACTGCCAGCACTCATATTAACTTGAATGGTGTGGCCGTTATTGACAATTTCATTTACTGTTGATGAATATTGGGTGTTGAGTTTTGAGTGAGGTGCTTTGATAAAACCGCTAATATTCACTGGCGATTGGTTTTTACCGCTTTTACACAATGAATAATCTGGGTTTATGTCACTCCAGTGTGTTGGTCCATTGCTTTTGTCATAGCCCCAATGTGTTGATTCGTTTGCAAAAGTTGTGTTTGACAGCAACAGTAATGCTGTCATGATCATAAAGTTTTTCATGCTAATCTCTCTTTTATTTTTTAAAGGTTGTCATTGTGTAAAACAGCAATTAAAAAATGGGAGGAGCACGTTGTTGCGGAGCGTATGTGTTACGCACAGAGTCAGTTGATTGGTAAAAATGGTTTTGCTTGCAAGTGCTCGAATTGGCACTTAATGAGAAAGAACTAATGGTGATATCATCTAAATCAGATTCAGCATGATCGTGTTCAGAACATGCGCACTCAGAACAAGGTGCTTCTGCAGCACTGGCAAAAGTATGGGGTAATTGGCTGTATAACAAAAGTGTGATAAGCAACGCCAGCAATAGTTTAACTAGTGCGCTATTCTTTAGTGAGTTTAAATTCTTATTCACAGTTTTGTTTTAAGCGAAAATTGTCCTATACAGTAATTTTTTAGAATTTGAGGTATATAATCACCGTTCTTATAATTTTAGATGGTAATTATTACTTTACTTAAAATAGCATGGTATAAATAATAGTCAACATATATATTAGCAAACGTTAATATTAGATGCAATTAGTGCTGTATTGGTGTAGAATTCATCAATCTATAGTACTACCTACAATTTAATATCTGTTTAACGAACGATAATGATCTTGGTATTTCCGCTGATCATCTACTTCATCTAACACAACTTATTTTAATGTTTCGCGGACATCGCTATTTTTTCTGTGGTTTGATGCTTTTTATTTTCCGTGATTCTGAAGTAAATCATAGAATCACCATAATTTTAGTGATGAAATAAAGGCCGCAAATGTACATACGAGTATTATTCCCGTTCCTCAACTGGTTCCGTCTGGTTAATAAAGAAACAATTAAGGCAGACATGATTGCCGGTATCACGGGTGCCGTGATTGTACTACCCCAAGGCGTTGCTTTTGCGACAATTGCAGGGTTACCACCACAATATGGTTTATACACCGCGATGGTTACCCCAATCATTGCGGCATTATTCGGTTCTTCTCGACATTTAATCTCCGGTCCGACCACTGCAATATCCATTGTCATATTTTCTGCGATAAGCAATTATGCTGAAGCCGGTACTCCAGAGTTCATATCAATGGCATTAACACTGACTTTTTTGGCTGGGGTGTATCAGTTGGCATTTGGACTGGCGCGTTTAGGGGCGTTGGTTAACTTCGTGTCCCATACTGTGGTGATTGGTTTTACTGCAGGTGCCGCAATTTTAATTGCAACCAGTCAGGCAAAACACATACTGGGTTTAACGCTGCCCAAAGGTGAGTCATTCCTCCACACTTGGCTTCAAATCGGTGGAAATATTGGTAGTTCTAATCTTTACGCGTTTATAATTGCAGCGGTCACCTTGGTGGTTGTGATTGGCCTCAAACGGTATTATCCAAAAATACCAAATTTGTTGGTGGGCCTTATTGTCGGTAGCTTGGTTGCGCTTGGTTTTAGCGATCCGTCATATCAAATTACATTGATTCCAGAAATTCCAGGGCGTTTACCTGAAATGTCGATGCCTGTATTGTCGTTTGAGACCCTTAAAATGTTAGCACCAGAAGCATTTGCAGTGGCATTACTGGGCTTAATCGAAGCGGTTTCAATTAGTCGGGCAATTGCGAGTAAATCAAACCAACAGATTGATTCTAGCCAAGAGTTTATTGGCCAAGGTTTATCGAACATGGTTAGTAGCTTCTTCTCAAGTTATGCGGGCTCTGGCTCATTTACTCGCTCTGGTATTAATTACGAAGCTGGCGCTAAAACACCACTGTCAGCAATTTTTGCTGCGGTCTTTTTAATGCTAATTGTATTATTGATTGCGCCATTAACGGCATACTTACCAACAGCCGCAATGGGGGGGGTTATCTTGGTGGTCGCCTATAGTTTGATTGATTTTCATCATATCAAAATGATAATACGCAATAGTAGATCGGAAACTGCTATTTTAGCGACAACATTTTTTGCGACCTTATTATTAGAGTTAGAGTTTGCAATCTACCTTGGTGTATTGTTATCGCTTGTTATCTTTTTATCACGAACCTCGACCCCAGAAATTGCAACTTTGGCTTTTGATAAAAGTGAGCATGATAAACGCCGTTTGATTAACATTACTAAAAAACCACTGCTACAATGCCCTCAGGTAAAAATTATTCGAATTGACATGTCGATTTACTTTGGTTCATTAACTCATATTCAAAATCGTATTCATAAAATTGTTGATAATGAAAAAATATGTCATATTTTAATTGTGGGTACAGGAATTAATTTTATTGATATTAGTGGCGGGCAAATGCTCGCGATCGAAGCTCGTCGTTTAAAACAACTTGGTGGAGGCTTGTATTTTACGGGTCTAAAATCCAACGTGTATGAACATATCAGTAAGAGTTGTTTGATATCAACCATTGGTAATCAATATTTTTCTGATAAGAAAAGTGATGCAATTGAAATTATTTATAAATCACTTGATAGGGATATTTGTGAAAATTGTGAAGTGCGTGTGTTTAATGAGTGTCAGTAAGTAATTACTTACTCGGCAGGCGATGATTTCAAATATTAAAACCTTAGCTATCACTTGGCTTGTAGCCCACGCATTTAATGTTAACATTAATTTATAGACTGTTAAAAACACAGAGCGTCAATAAGATGGCTCTTAACTGACACTTTTCGCTACAATTTTAAAAGCACACTTTACGTCATTTTTGTTGAGAACTATCTAAAAAAGATTTAGTATTACTATGCAAAGTAGAGTTTTTGTAATTGACATATTTTCATTATGTAAAAAATTTTCTACGTGATAAATTTTTATTTTTAAAGTGAAAGTAGGTAATAGTATGACCTGTCATGTAAGCCAAGAAGATTTTCCCGCCGTATTTGAGTCAATAGATGATGGTATTTTAGTTGTTGATGACGCTAATAAAATAACGCTGTATAACCCGCAATTTACCAAAATGTGGAGTATTCCAACAGAGTTAATTCAAGAACGTGATGACGAAAAAACTTTAAATTATATTTTTGAACAGCTTATTGATCCTGCTGAGTTTATTAAAAAAGTGAGAGATCTTTATCGAAGTGAACTTGAGTGTAAAGATTTAATTCGTTTTAAAGATGGCCGTGTTTTTGAACGACATTCATCACCGCTGAAAATTGATAATGCTAGGCCAGGTAGAGTTTGGTTTTTTAGAGACATAACCGATAATGTGAACACCAACCTGGAATTAAAAGTTTACAAAAATTATATAGAAAAATTAGTATCAACCAGAACCGAAGAACTTGAAAAAGCAAATTCTCGGTTAGAAGCATTTAATTATACTGCGTCACACGATTTACGGGCACCACTACGAAGTATTGAAGGATTTAGTAACATCTTACTTGAAGACTATCAAGATAGTTTGGATGAGCGCGGCAAAGAATACTTACAAACGATCACAGATTCAGTTAAACAAATGCGCACATTGATCGATAATTTGCTGAAATTATCGAAAGTAACCCACAATAATTTAAGTTGCCAGACTATTGATCTAGGTGAAATAGTTAATAACATATTGAAACGCTTACAAAAGAACTCACCCGAACGTCAGTTACGTATCGATATTTCACTCGGTATGCGTGTTTTTGCTGATCCTGAGTTGTTAAATATTGCAATTGAAAATTTAATTGAAAACGCATGGAAATATTCCGCAAATCAAAAAGAAACGTTTATAAAAGTTGATTCTTATATTGATGATGGTGAGACAATATTTTTTATTAAAGATAATGGTATTGGTTTTGATATGAGCTCGGCAAATGAAATATTTACACCATTTAAACGACTGCATACTGAGCAAAAGTTCGCTGGTTCAGGTGTTGGTTTGGCTACAGTGCAGCGTATTATTTTGCAACACAATGGAAAAATTTGGGCTGAAGCCGAGCCGCATAATGGCGCAACATTTTATTTCACATTGTCGGTACCACATCAGCACTACGTGACACATTAAGTTCTAGATCGATTTTGGTTTTTCGTGGATCACGGCTTCTTGTTCGTGAGAGTCATTGCGCACTACAATTGCACGTGCTTCTTGAGTGTTGCTCAAATTTTTAGGTTGGTGCCAAATGTTGGGTGGGATAAATAGAAAGTCACCAGCCTTGTTTATAATTGATTGCTCTAAATCATTACCAAAAAATGTTTCGACCTCTCCTTCTATTAAATAAATTCCTGTTTCATAAGTAGCATGGTAATGTGGTTCTGCTACTCCAGCGGGTGGTATGATGACCATATTCATTGAAATATTTTTTGCACCGGTTGTTCGATTAGAGATACCAATAAAATACGGTAGGTTTTGTGCCGATAATACTTCTTGAGGCGTAGAAACGGTTACTAAACCCTTGTTTTTTTCATAGTAGTCAATAGCTTTTTGCTGTGATTTCATTTAACTCTCCTATTTGTAAAGAAATACTAAACACTATGTTAAGTGGGTGTACTAAATATTAACATAATATTAATGTGTCTTTGTACAGAGTCGAAAAAAAATAAAATTTGATTGTATTACTTAACATTATAGAATAAATTTTCTAGTGTATAATAATTTTATTTGCTTTATGAAAAAGTGGTTTTAAAGCTAGACTAAATGATGCCCACGACTAGGCTAAGCTGAATGAGATCCAGATTGGATCTCAGGTTCAAATTCGATATAAATGCTCTTAAGATTAGGTATTATTACCAATATAACTATCGTAATTTGCTACGTAGTCTGAAAAATGTTCTTCAAGCATTTTTTTGTATTCAGTCATGAAATATTCTATCGAATTTTCTTTGTCTGATTCAAACTGTTTTTTCGAGCTAGCATTGGATGCGACTAAAAAGGTATTGAATCGAGCAGCAGCATATAAAAATGTTGCGCTGACTTTTCCCTGAATGATATCTTTACCTTGTTTATTGGCTAAGGCAATATAACTATCAGCCATTTCATAGAACTCATCATCTTTATCGGTATTATTACTTTTTTTAGTCATTGTCTTTCCTATTATGAATATTTACTGCAAAAATGCATTATATCATTTATTATTTTCTCAACACTTCTTTATAGCGAAAACATGAAGTAGTGTGATCATTTACCATTCCAATCGCCTGCATATACGCGTAAATAATAGTTGAGCCGACAAATTTAAAACCTTTCTTTTTTAGGTCTTTGCTGATTTGTTCAGATAAATCAGTCGATGTTGGAATGTCAGATAATGACTTCCATTTATTTTTAATCGGTTCATTTTTTACAAAAGCCCAAAGGTAGTTGCTAAAACTACCAAACTCTTTTTGAATTTTAATGAAGTTGATGGCATTCGTGACGGTCGAATTTATTTTTAACTTATTTCGAACTATATTTTTGTCTTGAATTAAGCTATCAATTTTAGTTTGTTTATAATGTGCAATTTTTTTGACATCAAAATTATCAAATGCTTTTAGATAACCTTCACGTTTATTTAAAATGGTTGACCAGCTCAAGCCAGCTTGTGCGCCCTCTAGGATTAGAAATTCAAATAGTGTTCGATCATCAAAAACTGGGACACCCCACTCCTGATCATGATATTTAATGTAGAGAGGTGATGCGCTTGACCATTCACAACGTTTTGGTAATTTTTTAATTGTCATGGAATAGACTGCAATATCCTACGGAATATTAAATGGTAATGATGCTAAATAAACCCTAAACAATTTTAAACAGTAATCAATGTGGCTGTGATCCACCGTGATCATCTGAATGACTTACTTTAGATTTAGTTTCAGTTTTTTTATGATGCTCTGGTTTTGTAGTCGCATCATGGCCACCTTTTGCATGGCTGTGCTCTCCCTCTTTAATCATTTTTTGGTATTCGTCTGCTGAGATGTTTTTTAATGCCTTAATGAATGCAATCATATCCCAAATTTGATCGTCACTATTGTAGATTCCCCATGATGGCATTCCTGTCATTTTAAGACCGTTTTTAATTACCCAAAATGTTTCTGCTGGTAGTTGTTCTTCTAGACCGTGCTTATACAATACGGGTGGCTGAGGATAAAGACCTTCATATAACTCGGAGGTTTTTATGCCGGGTGCTAAATGGCATTGTGCGCACATTGCAGCATAATTTGGAGCGCCTTTAGCTATACGAGTTTTATCGTCAAGATTAGGAACTTGAACATCATCAGCATTGCTTACAATGGAACGATCGCGCACTATCTCGAGTAAATTAGTGGTGATATCCCAGTGCTTATCGGTTGCAGCGATATTAAAAATACCAAACCATACTATAACGAATCCAATTATTGCACTGGCTCCTAAAAAAATTATTAACGTTTTTAAACTACTGATTTTCATCGAAATTCCTAGGTTAATTGCTGACTTTACTGAATATTAATAGACAGTCTTTATAACAGGAAGTTCAGTAATTGAATAGTGTGTTTTAACGAATAATTTAGCGTATTGGCTGCTGTGTGCTACTATTTATAGCGTGATTCTGTTCACGGTTTTAATCAATCGTAAACATTATTACGGTGTATCGACAAAATAACCGCTAATATAGATTGTTAAGTATTATTTAATTGATTAATAAATACAGTCTCGTTAGTATAATGCTTAATTTTAATATCAGTTTTAAACTGGTTCTAAATTAATACACTATTCCAAGGATTAAAAAGGACTCTATTATGAAAGTAACAAAAATAGTATTAGGCGCATTAATTATTTCGTTATCGTCTTACACTTTTGCGGGCATTAAAGATAAAAAAGCAATGAAAGGCAGCGAAGCCAAAGTGACAACGGCAGCTGCAGCGGCAAAAACAGCATGTGGTAATGCGAAGTTAGATGCAAAATTTGACTGGGCCAATTGGTCTAAATACGATTATAAAAAATTGGGTAAAGATAAATCAGATATCATCCGATTCGCTGGTGGTTTAGCAGAAAGCGTTATTGGTGAAATGGCAAATTTATGTAAAGATGCAGATTATAAAGAAGAACTAGCAAAAATCACGAGCATAAAACTTTCAGGTAAAGATGATCAAACTAAAATGTATGCTGCATTTAAGTTAGATGGTACAACTTTAAATATCAAACTGAATGCCGATGGTGTATCTAGCTGGAAAAATGCAGATTTACTAAAAGCTGTTTGGGAATAAAAATTAAAAAAGGCAAACTTTAAAAATTAAGTTTGTCTTTTTTTATAATTTTAAGGACTGAAATGAAAAAGCTTATTTTACTGGTACTTCTCACCTTTCCTCTTAGTAGCTTTTCTACTGAACCTTATACAACGAACGACTTGCAACAATTAGCCAAGCGCAAATCATGGTTAGAACTAACCGAACATTTGCTCGACATCGCACCTTCAAAAAGAGATAAAAATTGGCAAGACCTTGCAAATTTAGCATTGTTTACTCGATTTAAAGAGCTAGATGCAATAGCAAATTTGAAATTCAGTTTACAATTTTTGGAAGACACTTTTCCTAAGTATCCGCTGCTAATTAATAACAAGGCGTTTATGGCTTTACGGGCTAAGTTTGGGCTTCGCTATTACGAATCGTGTTTTGCATATAATAATGAAGCTTGTCACCGAGAGTTATTGGGTTTCGTTGGGCTTGATCCAAATCCACAATACGCATTAGCCATAGCAAAACAAGTACGACGGCGAATGTCGACTAATAAGGCGGTAGAATATTATCAATTAGCGCTCAGCAAAAATCCATCAACTGATTTTTGTGCCGATAAAGATATGCAGATAGCAGTAGAAAGCGCATTAACAGCGAAACCGGGCAGTAAATATGCCATAGCGGCGACCAAAGTGGCTTTTAGTCACTGTTTTGAGCAATTAAGCCATGCCATTAAAAAAGCAGTAAAAAATAATGATAATGCAAAGCGTAATGCCTGTAAGCCGTTATTGGCGCGTGATGCTGTAAAAGGCATTACCAAGAAAAAATGCGTTCGATTTTTAAAATAAACAGTGTTGTATCACCAATCAGGAATATTAATCAATGAAGCATGTTATATTATTTTTAATTGCAAGTTTGCTTACATCACTACTACCGCTTGCAGTTAACGCAGAGCAGCTTGGTGTATTAAAAGTATTTACATCTCACTTGGGTAGCACGCAAGCAGAGATGACACTGGTCTCTTTTGGAACACCAAAAGAGAGACGGGTTCTAGCATATTTTGATACACCTGAATTTGCTATTAATGGTGAATATAATGTTTACCATGGTCAGTGTAAAACAACGGCTTGTAATAAAATTGTATATAGCGTGATTGGTGGAGCGTCCAGAAACTTTGTGAGTAATAGTGGCCACTTTGGTGATTATTTTGAATTATTATTACCTGGACGAAATAAACCATTGGCAGTTTATTACGACAAAAAAAAATCCAACTCTACTAATAAAAATACTTTTTATGAAAAATATTTAAGATCGGTTGGTCGAAATAAAATTGGTAATTATAATGCTGACGCAGTGAAAAAATCAGTGAACGAGCAACTCAAAAATATCCAACAAATGTGCCAATCAAAACTAACGATTAATAAAAATGAAGGTATTTTTAGACAACAAAAGTTGCTCCATTTAATTGGCATGTCGGCATACTATTTAAAAGAAATTGCAGCCAAGTGTGCAGACGTTGATTACCGTGAAGAACTAACCAAAATTACCAGCATTAGTATTTTGCCAAATAATAGTAACAGCAAAACCAGCATTAAATTAAAAGGCAGCCAGCTTTTTATCTATTTATCAGAATCTATTTATAACCCACGGCATGAAGCAAGACAGTGGCTTAATAATTTATAACAAATAATATCCTGAATTAACGATACTTTATAAGTGCATGAATTTGTGGGGTACGTTTATGTTATTGATTTCGATTTTAAAGCTTTAATCTTTTGCTTGACCCATTTATCACCTTGTTTAATTTGTTTTTTCTTAAGGGTCGATTTTAGGTTTGAAAAAACGATGGTTCGATAGTCATACACAGCATCGAGTTTGCCGGTTTTTTCAGCTGCAATTAATGATAGTTTTATCCATTGATAGGCTTTTAGTCTATCAAGTTTTGTTCCTTCACCAGATTGATAAAATAATCCGGTTTCAAACATGGATGTAATTTCACCATTTTCGGCTGCTTTTTTAAACCATTTGAATGATTGTTGTCGGTCTTTTTTACTGGACAAATACAATGAGCCAAGATCACGTTGTGATTTGGTATGCCCTGCTTCTGCAGCTAAAGTCATCCATGAAATCGCCTTGTCATTGTCAACGGCAACACCATCACCATCAATATAGGTGTGTGCTATTAACAATTGGGCATTACTGTTGCCGTTATGCGCGAGTTTTAATTGCTCCTGATGTTTTGCTGGTATGTCACTACTGTCAGGAAAAGTGCCTGGAGCATATGAAGCAGTGCTTGTATCATCACAGGATAGCAGCAATAGAAAAATGAAAGGTGTCAGAAGTGATACGATTGTATGTTTATTCATAATTAACAAACCAGGTATGTTAGTAGTTGAATTGTCACTAGATTATAGAATTGTACTCCACGCTAAAAATTAGGCTAGCTTTTTTTGTTAAAAACGACAGCCGAAGTGTGCGCTGTGTCTGACTGCAGTATATTTAAGAAGCACAGAGTTTAGTTAGTGTGCAACGCTAGTGCCGTTATGTCACCAGTTACTGTTGTAATAGTGTACTTGGATCGCGGTATAGCTGACAAAGTGCAATGCCGTTACAGCGGCTTATCGGGGTGGATGGTAGTGTAGCGTCCAGCCCGTCAAAGGCATTAATGCCCATGAACTCGAAATTTGTGTTGGACTGGATACCATCTAGCGCGTTAAATAATTTTTACTAGTCTAATCAAGTGCTTATGAAGGTTTAGTGGTCACACTATTCGGTAAAAACCTGTTAGAATATGCGCATTAACCAATCGATTAATTCCATAACGTTAGTAAGTACTCATGACTCAAAAACAACCTAAGGCCGTTGCGCTTATTTCTGGCGGACTCGACTCACTGCTTGCCGCAAAATTAATGATTGAACAAGGTGTTCACGTTGAAGGTATTAATTTTTATACCGGTTTTTGCGTTGAAGGTCATACCCATGCGATTCGTAAAAAAGACAAAGCCAAACCAAAGCGTAATAATGCGTTGTGGGTGGCTGAGCAATTGGGTATTAAATTACACATTGTTGATGTTATCGAACCTTATAAAAAAGTTGTGTTAAATCCGACTCATGGCTACGGTCAAAATTTAAATCCGTGTTTGGACTGCAAAGGTTTTATGGTTCAAAAAGCGGTTGAGTGGATTAAAGAGAATGATTTTGATTTTATTATCACAGGAGAAGTGATTGGCCAACGACCGATGTCGCAACGGCGTGATACCATGCCGGTGATTCAACGTGAATCCGGTGCCGGTGAGTTATTATTACGACCGCTATGTGCTCAATTATTGCCAGAAACAATTCCAGAACGTGAGGGATGGGTTGATCGAAGCCAGTTAAAAGATTTTTCAGGTCGAAATCGTAAACCGCAAATTGCACTAGCGGCTGAATACGGTTTTGATGAATACGCACAACCATCGGGTGGCTGTTGTTTCTTAACGGATAAATCGTATTCAAAAAAATTGTCTGATTTATGGTCATCGCGGGGTGAGCGTGATTATGAAATTGATGACATTATGTTATTAAAAGTGGGTCGACATATTCGCCCAGCCACTAATTATAAACTTATCGTTGGTCGAGAACATGGAGAAAACCAATATCTTGAGGGTTATCGAAAACAGTTTATTCATATTCGGACACTCAGCCACTCTGGTCCATTAACATTGATTGACGGTGTCCCGACCGAGGACGATATCGCATTAGCAGCAAGAATTAGTGCGCGTTTTAGTAAAGGCAAAACGGCTGACGCTGTGGATGTTGAAGTAAACTACCCTGATGGTCGCTCGGACAAGTTATCAGTCGCCCCCATTGCGGTTGAGCAGTTTCCAGAAGATTGGTATATAAAATGAAACAACTCGATGCACGTCGATTACTGTGTCCAATGCCGGTTATTAAAGTACAGGATACTGTTAAACAAATGCAGCCGAACCAAGAGCTGCAAGTTACCTGCACCGATCCGGGGGTGTTAAATGACATTCCGGCGTGGTGTCGTATTAATGGTCATGAAGTACTATCGACAAAGGAAGTTGCCGATGAGATTATCCTTGTAATTAAAGTTGGTGAGTCTTAACTTCAATTTATAATACGGATGACAATAGATAATGCCTAACTTTTTTGCATCCGTTTCTTCAAATCCTGCTAAATCAAGTGTTTATCTTGTGTTAGTGATCACTCTGCTGCGTTTGGTGGTGATTGGTTTTCCGGAACTAACCAATGATGAAGCACAATATGCATTATATGGTTACTATTTAGACTGGAGTTATTTTGATCACCCGCCCCTGGTTGGCTGGCTAAACGCCGTAGTTCTAACCGTATCCGACAGTGATTTTGCGTTACGTCTCTGGCCGGTAGTGTTGTCGATTTTAAGTGCCTACTTCATCTACAGTTTGACCCAAACACTATTTCCGCATTTACCAAAACAGTTAGGCTTTTATGCCGTGGCGTTATTTCAAATGCCAGTGATATTACAAACACTGGGTATGGTCATGTTACCCGACACACCATTGATTCCGGTGGTTCTGGCAGTGGTTTTGTTATTGTTTAAAGTTTGTCGCGATGATGCTCGATGGGCTTGGCTTGGTCTTGGCCTGTTATTCGGTTTAGCTGGACTGTCCAAATACACCGCAATTACGATTGTGCCATCGGTGCTGTTGACGCTGTTGTTATTCAAAAAATTTAAACTTATTTCAACAGCCTGGCCCTGGCTTGCTATCGGTATCGCCGCGTTTGTGGTATTACCCGTCGTAATTTGGAATGTGCAACACGATTGGGTTTCAATTCTATACCAATTAGGCCATGGTATGCCTGACAAGCAATGGCAGTTAAAAAAAATGCTGGAGTCGCAACTGGGTCAAATTATCGCATTTACTCCGGCACTCTTTATTCTTGGTTGGTTAGCTATGGCTCGCGCTATTTTTAATGTTAACTCCAGTGTTGAACAACACCCGCAAACTGTATTTGGAATTCGATATCTAGCACTATTTGCATTACCAGTATTACTATTATTTGGTTTTAATGGCGGCTATGAACATAGTTTGTTGCATTGGACTGCGGTTGCGTGGGCAGTGTTGATACCGGCAGTAACCGTGGAGTTGTACTTATTATGGTCCAAATTATGGGTGCGAGCACTTACTTACCTTAGTATTGCATATTCTGTTTTGATGGTCTTAGTGTTGCAGAGTTTATTGGTTTTTCAGTGGTTGCCGTTTGATGATAACAAACATTCACTGAATGATATTTATGGTTGGCAACACGTTGCACTACGAGCCAGCGAGCTTCGTACCGAAATGTTACCTGACTATCCTAATGCAAAAATATTTATTGGTAATTGGTCGGTGTTTAGTCGTTTGGCATGGTATGCACGTCCTGCTCCGGTGGTGATAACCGATACACGCTTAGGGCAATCCGACTTATGGTATGGCGCACCGCAATTAGGTGCCAATGGCATTGTGGTTGTTCCGCCAAAATATCAAGAACAGGCTCAAGTGAATGGCACCGCAAAGTTTGAACGCTGTAATGTAATTGAAACGTTGCAGTTCAAAATTAATAATAAAATAGCCGCAAGCTACCCTTTATATCGATGTTATAACTATCAAGGGATATAATGGCAAGGTTAGACTAGGAAATTTATTACGTGATACAATATAACAAGAGTTTACTAAAATCACCCTGGTACTGGTCAGTGCCGTTTATTGCGCTGGTGTTAATGGCTGTAGTTGCAATGAGTGGCAGCAATCGAGCGGTGTTTATGATGATGAACGCAGCGTTATATACTGGTAGTGACTATTTTTGGGTAAATATCACATTATTTGGTGATGCCGGTATTGCCGCAGTTGTTTTATTGCCTTTGCTTGGCCGCCGCACCGATATTATATGGGCCGCGATAATAGCGGGTTTTATTACCGCAATTGCAGTCAACCTTGGTAAAAACTATTTTGAGTTACTTCGTCCACCAGCAGTTCTTGATGCCGGTGTATTTCATCAACTGGGTAATTTATTTAGCGTTAAATCTTTTCCATCAGGTCATACAGCCGCTGCATTTTCAGTGGCCGGTGTTGTAGTATTATCCATCAGCCAAACACATATTAAAATTATTGTTTTACTGTGTGCAGTGATGGTTGGTTTGTCACGTGTCGCGGTTGGTGCACACTGGCCAATGGATGTTTTTGCCGGCGCGATTGTTGGTTGGCTACCCAGTGTTATTGGTGTAATGTTAGCGAGTAAAAAAATATTTTCTACAAAATATGCGGGAGTTATTCCTGCGTTACTATTAACGGCGACCGCTTATTATTTAGTGTTTGTACATCAAGGTGGTGATAGTGAAGCACGCTTTCTAGAAGTTGCAGTACCAATTATTGGCTTAATTATGGCGTTACCGGGCTTTATAAAAATAATAAAAATGACTGAATATAAATGAATGGTCAAACTGAACTTAATTTAGACAAGACAGAAAAAAATGTGATGTCAAAAAATAAAATCGTGATGCCACTATTGCGTATCCTATTTTCATTAGGTATTTTATATTTAATTTTTCGCTCTGTTGATCTTGAGAAAGTGCAAGGTGTAATTGCTCAAACACAGTATCAATGGTTGTTAATGGCGCTTGTGTTTCAACTATTAAGCACCTTATTAGCAGGCTATCGTTGGTCGTTAGTCATGACCATGATGAACTTCGTTGATGATAGTGTTTTTTATATTAAAAGTTATTTTAAAGGCAGCTTCTTTAATCAAGGTTTACCAACCAGTATTGGTGGTGATGCAATACGCGTACTTGATGTTGCTGCTACCGGTCATCGAAAACGTGATGCGTTTACCGGCGTGTTTGTTGATCGATTATTAGGTCTTACAGGCCTATTACTGATGACCTTAATTGCAAGCATCCTGAGTAAAGGCTTGTTACCCGATGGGCTTTATTGGGCCATTAATTTAATTGTGTTAGCAGGGCTCGGTGGTTTTTTAACGGTTTTATTTTTTTATAAACTCCATTTTTTTGAACGCTGGCGTTTGGGGCGTTATTTGCTACGGACATCATTACAGTTAATGACAGTGATGCGTGGTACCAAAAACACGAGTATTCAGATGTCACTCGGAATACTAATTCATATACTATCAATGCTAAATATTTATTGTATTGGTATTGGCGTTGGGCTTGAATTTGATTTTATAACCTACCTCGTAATCGTACCACCGGCTATATTATTGACTTTAATCCCCATTTCACTGGCAGGCTGGGGTGTTCGTGAAGGAGCATTAATTGGCTTATTCACATTATTAGGGGCAGATAAATCGATTATTCTGTCACTATCAATTCTTTACGGCATAATCCTGATAGTCGCTAGTTTACCAGGCTTACAAGTATATCTTGCTGGTAAAAAAGTGATAAAATAAAATCTATTCGTAACCACACAATATCAGGACAAGAATGAAAGTAGACACCATGCGCAGCATCGATTATTTCGCCGGTGTCCCTCTGTGTTTCATCGTCACACAACTGCAACGGTTATTACCGCGTAAAAAAAATCCGAGTGTTGCTAAAAAAATAGCGTTAATTGAGCTTTCTGAAATGGGCAGTGCCATATTGGTTGATCCTGCCATGCGTTTAATGCAACAAAAAGGAGCCGAATTATTTTTTGTCATCTTCAAAAAGAATGCAGCGAGCTTAAATTTATTGAACACCGTAGCAGAAAAAAATATATACACCATACGTGAAGATGGTCTGCTGCCACTTCTGGTTGATACCATTAAATTTTTTTTCTGGATGCGCAAAAATAACATTGATACAGTCATCGATCTTGAATTATTTTCGCGCTTCACTGCACTATTGACCGGCTTATCAGGAGCAACGCGTAAAATAGGATATTATAGTTTTCACAATGAAGGCTTATATCGAGGCGAATTATTAACGCATCGAGTAGCTTATAATGCACACATGCATATCAGTAAAAATTTTATCGCGCTAGTTCATGCAGCCTATAGCGACAAAACTGAACTACCCTATTCTAAAATAATCATTAAAGACGAAGACGTGGTGTTAGCAAAAGCTACAACCTCTGAAGATAATAAAACACACATTCGAGATATTATTAAAACATGTTATAAAAAATACCATCAAACGGAAAATAGAATTGTGTTAATCAATCCGAATGCGAGTGAATTATTAATTCAACGACGCTGGATGCCAGAAAATTATATCGCAGTCATGAAGCAAATATTAGCTGAGCACGATGATGTCATCATTTTAATCACCGGTGCACCAAATGAAAAAGCAGAAGCCGAGCAGTTAAAATTACAGGTTAATCATGATCGTTGTATCAACTTTGCAGGACAATTAAAATTACTAGAACTACCAATGTTATACAGTATTGCTACTCTGATGCTAACCAATGACTCCGGCCCTGGCCATTTTTCATCCATAACCGATTTAAAAACCTATGTCCTGTTCGGGCCAGAAACTCCCGCGCTGTATGGATCGTTAGGCAACTCCACCCCGATCTATGCCGGTTTATCGTGCTCACCGTGTGTTAGTGCCAGTAACCACCGCAAAACGCCGTGCACCGATAATGTCTGCCTACAAGTAATTACAGTTTCTCAAGTAATGAATACAATTAACGCCTCTTTATAACTAAATTAAGTAAAATAATCCTGTATTTTTTATCGGTAAAAACGCAATTTGCTGAGTATTTTGTACTGTCAAATTTTTACTAGTGTATAGTTTGCTCATGCTTAAACTAGTTTTGAGCGCTAAATTTAAGTATACCTTGCATTATAAAACGGCAAGTAACAAGTGACGAACAGAATAATTGTGGAGTCTTCAGTGGATCATACAATCTATTGATTTGTATAGGCTTGATGGAATAAATATAAGGAGCATGGCATGAATAGAACAAAACAAACTGTAAGAATAGGTATTTTAAGTAGTTTACTGTTATCCCTCGTTGCGTGTGGTGGAGGTGGTGATACAAACACTGTGGCTGACACGGGTTTGACTTACAACGGTAACAATTCAGAGGCTGTTATTACAAGTAATTCGTTAACTAGCTTTAATGTGAATACCATAACCATTTCTAATTTGGCCAATTCAATTTATGCCGATTTTACTTCAGTATTAAACACTAGTGCCGATCCAGCGACAAATTTGTGTACTGATCCAAAGGCTCTGACAGCAATTGTTGCGAGTGATGTCGGAACAGGTAAAATTACCGGGTTATTGGAATTTAATAACTGCACTACTTTAACCGGTAATTTCTATAACGGCAGAATCACAGCAACAGGCCAGCAAAACCTTGCAACAAAAGCGATAGACAGTTTGGCGTTAACTTTTGACAAATTACAATTTAAAGATAGCTTAGATATTAATAATATTATTATTGATGGTACGGTGACAGCGGTGAATACGATTTACATAGATTTAACGGTGGTTAAGTTAACAGCGAATTTTATTATTGATGATGTTAAAAATAACAAGACTCTAAAAATTGAAAACTTTATATCTGAAACTTCACAATCGGTAACGGCACAATCCGTAACTCAAACGTCTCAAACAATGTCGGGCAAATATTACGATTCAGTGTTAGGTTACGTTTCACTAGAAACCATCAGTCCGGTTATTAAGCTAACGACTGATAAATATCCTAGAGCAGGCACTGTTAGAATGAGTGGTGCATCTGAACTTAATGCTAACAAAGCAACAATTGAAATTACGTTCCTAACAAAGACTACTTATAATCTTAAAGCTGATTTTGATGGTGACGGTGTTCTGGAAGTTGATCAAACCTGTAATTGGTCACAAGCCTGCGTGATTCCAACTAATGGCTAACTGACTCAGTGTGTATGTATAAAAGTGGGTATTCGATACCCACTTTTATTTTTACTGATGACATTTAATCCAATATTCATTTTATCAAATTTTTTATCGCTTAATTTAATACTGTTATAATCCTATCCAAGTAAAATCAAAATTTAATTGTTAATTTATACTATACATTTGTCATCGCTAATTTTTAATAATAACGGCAATGAATCATTTAGTACTGTTAGTGAATTTTTTCATGGTGTATAGTGTTCTTCTATCTGGACGTTTTAAGTATTGGTTGTCCAACCGACTAGCAAAATTATAATAACAAAAGTTAAATATGTTAAATTTATTTATAATAATTTTAGATTAAATAACAAAAAATTAAATTGTATAAATAAGGATATAAAATGAATACTCTATATTTAAAAAAAACAGCCTCCAATTTTACACTCGCAACAATTTTTGTATCAGCTGTTGCACTAGTATCGTGTGGAGGGGGTGGCGATAGTGTTGAAACAACAACCTTTAATACTGCTTATTCTGGTAACAATAATGAAGCGGTGATTGATGAAGCATTTGTTAATGAAATTGTAAAATTATCCGGCAATACGAGTGCTATGCTAGGTGTTAACAATAATATTGCGACAACCACTGCTAAAGTTTCTAATAGTAACTGTCTTAGTGGTAACGCTGCGCTAACGGCAACAACGGATCCGGCTAGTGGCGAAAGTGTCAATACTGTTGTTTATTCTAATTGTGTGGGATCGAATGGCACTACACTAAACGGCACAGTAGCAAAAACTAGTTTAATTGATAAAGTAAATCCAGAAAAAACACATCTTAAAACCGTTTACACAAATTATACGATAAAAACGGATTTTGATAATAAAGAATTTAATGGCTATTTTGATTCTCTCGGTACAAAAAACAAAACGGTAACAGAAGATCTTGTTGTTAAAGATAAAATTCTAAATGAATCTATTTACACGCGGGATTCAATTCGTAAAATAGTCACTAGCAACACTGAATCATCAGAAACACTCTCGAGTACACTGTATTACTCAAAATACGGTTTTGTTTCTTTTAATACGAGTTCAGGTAGCCCTATAATTATTGATGCAAACGCATTTACACCACGCTCAGGTCAATATGTCATTAGCGGAAAATCGACTTTTGGTGGCGATGCTTCTATCACAATTACGTATACGGATGTAAATGGCTATACGATTAAAGCTTATTTTAATTCGTTTAACGAACCTAGTGTTGTGAAAAACTGCACTTGGAATCAAGGTTGTAACTAAATCGCTTTTACATTTTAGAGTGATACTTCGTTAAAATTCTATCAAGATGGTTGGCAAATGTTTGTCGATCATTTTGATTCAACGGTGGTGGCCCGCCCGTATTGATGCCACTGGAGCGCATAGTATCCATAAAATCGCGAATATTTAGGCGTTGTTTAATGTTGTCGGTAGTATGCATTTCACCGCGCGGGCTCAATGCCATGCCGCCCTTCTCGATGACTTCGGCAGCTAATGGGATATCGCTGGTGATGACTAAATCACCAACATCAATACGCTTAACGATTTCATCATCAGCAACATCAAAGCCAGCGGCAACTCGAATGAATTTTAAATTGCTTGCGCGTGGTATTTGGATAAATTGATTTGCCACAAGAGTAACGTTGATGTTCGTTCGTTTAGCAGCCCTAAAAATGATATCTTTAATTACTACAGGACAAGCATCAGCGTCTACCCAAATTTCCATGGTATAATTACTTTCTAGTTAATTTTTTTAGCTTTCTATCGGCGCGAATTTTATCTTTGTTGTCGATAATAAACTTTATCATATCATCCATTTCTTGATGAATGGCAACATACTCTTTTTGATATTTTTTCTTGGAGGTAAATGTATTGTCATTATTTAAATCCCATTGCTTGGCTTTTTTGGCTGCTGTAACCCACAAGTCGGGATTGACACCGGCATAATCATTAATTGGATTACCAATAAAGTTTTGTAATGTTGAAAATAGTGACGGGCCATCGATAGATTTTGTATTGGCTTTCGTCGCAAGATGAAATTTAAATCGAAGATGACCCACCGTCAACCAGAAAACAGCATCATCCTTGTTTTCAGATTTATATAATTTATTCGCGAGAATGTATAAACCAGCAGGATGAACTGTTGTGGCTTGATTTTTTAATTGCTCAATGCTGAATTCACCGTAATCAACGGGTTTAGCCTGTAGGGTGAAAGTGCAGAAGAATAAAAAAAATGTATAGATGTACTTAACTGAAGTGTCCATTCATAGTGCCTAGAATCAATAATTCCATTTTACTTAACGTGTGTCGATGGTTAATTCTACACAAAACGTCGATAAAAATAAGTGCTTTAAGTTACGTATTATAACAAATTGTCTCTTAATCAGCAGTATTAACCACGAGAGTGCATTCAAATATTTTATATTTGAATTAACATAACTTAATTACAGTTATGGTATTTAATTACAAAAAATGTGTGTTAATATCTCATGGATTTATTTTAACAGATATTTAACACTATAAGGAAAAGGGGTGTTATCCAAATACACTATTAAATACGTTTTATTGCTAATCGGCTTTCAGGCTCTATATTCAAATGCGGCTTTTTCAACAGAAACACATTACGGTATTGGTGCAAGATTAAGCGCTTATAATTCAGCTTTGTATTTTCCAATTACGACAGCAAATTATATATTTGAGCCTTCAATTAGTTTCAACCTATCAGAAGAAAAACAAGTTGAGGGTATTTATAGAAATAACAAAACTATTTTTATGAACTTTGGGCTTTATAAGAAATCAATTTTAACCAAAAATTCAGTTTTATATTATGGCCCACGTGTTGGTTATCAGGAGTACTCGTACAGAAGAGGTTATACCACTGACGTGAGCACAACAAATGGAAATGGGTTTGATATTGGCGCAGTAGTTGGTGTTGAATATTTTCAATCAACGAATTTTAGTATCGGAATTGATCTTGGTATAAGTTTGGCTCTTGATAAAAGAAATGAAACAAATTCTAATGAAACTTCAGGGCTTAGGGCTGTATCGACAGCAAATATTATTCTCAGATACCACTTTAAATAAACTTCCTGCACTAATGGCAAGCTTGCTGCTTGTCATTAGTGCGCTAATAGCGCTTAAGAATATCCATGTTACTTTAGAGTTTTGTTTTACACGATTATTACATAATAGCTGTATTTAAAGTCTGTAAAATGACGTTACTAACTCACTATTTCCACACCCTTCCAGAAAGCGATTCGATTGGTTATTTGTTTTGCGGCGGTTTTTGGCGCTGGGTAATACCAAGCAGCATCCAGATTTTCCTCACCATCCACGATAATTGAATAGTAACTTGCCTCACCTTTCCAGGGACAGATGGTTTGGGAGACACTGGCATTGAAACAAGTTATGTCCAAAGATGACATAGGAAAATAGTGGTTATTATCGAGAACGATAATGTCATTGCTTACAGCTAAAAGTCGCTTTTTCCATACTGCCTTCACTGTAGCTCTCCCGTTAAGCTGTAAGCTTAAATAAGATATAACTCAATCTGGAATAATCCCTAGTTATTATAAGTAATTAATAATTGTATATACAGTGCTATCCATTAATATTATCTTAATAGATGAATGGATACGTTATAGTGAGCTTCATTATATTGCGTTAAATGTTTGAATAGTCTAGAAATATGCCTAGCTATTGGGTGGTTATTATGTTTTAATCGCTTGGCAATAATTGTACATTATCACGGTTTTATCTAGTTGTTCCACCTCAGTGTTCTTCTGTAATTTTCCTTGATTAATTTGCAATACTTTTATTTTTTATTTTTAACGAGGATTTATAGAATGGTAACAGGAACAGTTAAATGGTTTAACGAAACTAAAGGCTTTGGCTTCATCACTCCTGCTGATGGCAGTGCTGACGTGTTTGTTCATTTTTCAGCAATTAAAAGCGATGGGTTTCGTACATTAAACGAAGGTCAAGAAGTTTCCTTTAATGTAGAAAGTGGTGACAAAGGTCCACAAGCAACTGATGTGCAAGTCAGCGCTTAGTTGCTATAATAAGTAATATATGAAATTCCTGCTTGGGCAACCTAGCAGGTTTTTTTATTCTCCCTTCTTTGCTTAAGTATTAATAATGCTAAACTGGTGAAAGTTAAATGAAAAAGATGTTTGTTGGTAGCCTTCCACATGATGCCACTGAAAAAAGCGTTACAGAGTTGTTTTCAGAATTTGGTAAAGTCCGTTCAATTGAACTTATCAGCGATATTTTTTCAGGAAAATGTAAAGGATTTGGTTTTATCGAAATGGAAGGACATGAAGCTCGTGCCGCTATTGCAGGCCTAAATGGTAAAAGTATGGGTGAAAAACACCTGATTGTTAAGTACGAAGATATAAGCAAAAAAGGTAAAGGCGGAAGACGGCGTTAATTAATTTTGTTTAAAACAATAAGCTATAATAAATAATACTATTTAATACTATCAGTACAGCATATTCACTATTCCATTAAAGTGGTAGTATTAAAAGCATATTTATAAATTAATACTGGATACGCCATTTTCTTATTCCAATCTTGTCATAAGATGTAATGCTATTTAATTCAGCTGAATTTATATTCCTATTTCTACCAATAACATTACTCCTGTTTTTTTATATTGGTAAACGTGGCCATTATCGGGTCGCGATTTCGTGGTTAGTTGCTGCCTCTTTATTTTTTTATGCGTGGTGGAATCCTGCTTATTTAATACTCTTGGTTAGTTCAATTCTGTTTAACTACATGGTTGGCGTTGCCTTAAGTGGACAAAAACAAAAATCATTATTGATCTTTGGAGTTGTTGCCAACTTAGGGGTATTGGGTTATTACAAATATGCTAATTTTTTCATCACTAATATAAACAGCATTAGTAATTATAACTGGAATACCAGTGAAGTCTTTTTACCTTTAGCGATTTCATTTTTTACATTTCAACAAATAGCGTATTTAATCGATGCGTACCGTGGTGAAACACGTGAATATAACTTTTTGCATTATTGTCTATTTGTATCGTTTTTTCCGCAGCTAATTGCTGGACCGATTGTTCATCACCGTGATATGTTGCCACAATTTGCAAACGAAAATAATTATCGCGTTAATTATTCACATCTTGCCATTGGTATATCTATTTTTTTATTAGGTTTATTCAAAAAAACTGTTATTGCTGATGGTTATGCACCGTATGCAAACGAGGCGTTTACTGAAATTGCTAATGGCAATACCCTAACGTTTTTTGAAGCATGGCGTGGTGCATTTTCTTATACATTTCAGTTGTATTTTGATTTTTCAGGTTACTCTGATATGGCTGTTGGCATTGCCCGAATGTTCGGAATTAAACTGCCATTAAATTTTAACTCGCCCTATAAAGCAAAAAATATTATTGAGTTCTGGAAACTCTGGCATATCACCTTATCGCGTTTTTTAAGAGATTATTTATATATCCCTCTAGGTGGAAATCGCAAAGGTCAAATTCGTCGTTATACAAATTTAATTATAACAATGGTTCTTGGTGGTTTGTGGCACGGTGCTGGCTGGACTTTTATCGTATGGGGTCTTTTGCACGGTATTTATCTTGCTATAAACCATACTTGGCACTGGTTATTAAGAGTTGCCAATATTACCTTATCAGATTCACTACTGACAATTTTTCTGGCACGTAGCCTGACATTTTTATCTGTGATTATTGCTTGGGTATTTTTCCGTGCCGACAGCTTTTCTTCGGCAATGACCATGATAAAAGGCATGTTTGGATTTTATGGTGTGGTATGGCCGGTCAACAAGAGTGAGCAGTTGGGTTTTATGGTGCCCTATTTAGAAAAATTTGGCCTCAAATTTGATTATCTATTGCACTTTTCAGGTATGGGTAATTTAATTGCGATAATAATAATGACATTTTTTGTTTGGTTTGCGCCTAATGTACAGCAGTTAATGCATAAAAATCCGGCAGTATTAAACTCGCCTGCCGCATCAAGACTATATTGGAAGGCAAATTGGCGTTGGGCTTTGTGGATAGGTTTATTAGGTAGCTTTGCAATTTTAAAGCTTGGAAAATTCAGCGAATTTTTATATTTTCAATTTTAAATGAAATCATATTTAATAAAATTATTGTCGATTGTTATTATCATCCTAATTGTGATCGCATCATTTAACTGGGTGATCAATCCGTTTGATTTTTTAAACAGTCCAACGTTCGAGGGTATTAACAAATACAAACCTAAAATTCGAGCAAGAATGACCAAGGTTTATAAAACCAATCAGATAAAGCCCGCTACTATTATATTGGGCTCGTCACGAACTTTAAATATGCCTAGTGTACATCAATCATTTATTAACACACCGATTTATAATCTATCACTCGCCAGTGGATCGGGCTATGAGATGTTTCGAATGTTTCAACATGCGCAAGCAAACAGTCCATTAAAAACCGTTGTAGTTGGACTAGATGAAAGTTTTAAAAATAGCACTTATACTAATTTTAATGATGATCGTTTTTTAGTGACTAAAGACGGTGACGCTAATATTAAACGTTTCGTACAATATTGGCGCGATGTTTATAACAGCCTTGTCAGTATTGATGCAATTCGTGCTAGTGTCAGTACAATTAAAAAACAATCTAACTTTCCAATTGATAAAGATTCGCCACTGACGATGGCTCACCGGGTTTTTAATGCCGGTGGACATCACCACATGTTTAGTGCAAATGAAAACCAATATTTGGAAAAACTAAATACTATCAATAGCTGTGGTTTGAATAATGCTCTACCGAATGAGCTGTCGATCAAAAGTGATTTAGATGGATTAAAGTATTTTAAAACAATGCTTGAAATTGCTTATCGCGACAATATACAACTGTATCTATTTTTTAGTCCGATCCATGCGCGTTTGCAAGAGGTTAATTGCATTTTAGATGCTGGCACCGGAATTGAAGCATATAAATATTCAGTTGTTTATTTGGTTGAGAGTTTGGCAAAAAAATACAAAAAGAATCCATTTATCATACTGGATTTTGGTGGCTATAATAGAATAACAACAGAACCGGTTCCAAAATTGAACGACAAAAAAACCTTAATGCAATGGTACTGGGAAGGTTCCCATTACACTAATACAACAGCAAGTCTGATGCTAGATAAGTTATTCAAAACTAAAAACGATATTGATAAGGACAATTTTGGTTTTCAATTGCGATCAAATAATATTATTGAATATTTTAAACGACAACGTGTACTTGGGGAGCAATATCGAAGCCAACATAAAGATGATATAGTTGAAATACGCCAGAGAGCGATTAAAAACTTAAAATAAATTTTATTATAATATGAATGTTATCTTTTAGTTGCGATCGTTTGAGAGATATTCAGTTTTAGTGCCTTTGAAAGCATTAAATAATAAAGTATGAGATTCTAGAGATGATTCATCGATTCGGATAGGATATTGTTTTACCCAATCGAGTAACATGTTTAAATTCTCATTTTGTTTTTCTGCTGACTGGTATTTATGTGGCTCCCAAGGTCGATTTTTACAATTATGAATACAAGTGTCGACTCCCGGATTTAAAAAAATGAGCTCATTTGCATTGTTGGCAACAATAGCAATTAAGTCGGAATAACATCCTTCAATTACCCAGTTTTGGTTGTTATCAAGAAATTGCTTAATTTTAGTCGAGCTAACATCGAGAGGCATACGAGTTGGTGGCATTGTGTCTTGCCATGCTAGGATATCTAAATCAAGATGTTGCAATTGGTACCGAGCAGCGTATTGCATGGCTAAAGTTGATTTACCTGAACCTGAGTTGCCAAATATAATTACTTTTTTCATAATGGTTAAGTTTTTTAAGATATTAAAAGTAATATCAGCGGTATAATTGCAGGGAATGCTTGAACGAATAGAATTTTTTTACTCACCGTAAAACCTGCAAATAGTCCTGCGATAATAATGCAGCTTAAAAAGAAAATTTTAATGGGTGCTCCATTGTCACCTAAAATTAGCCCCCATACTAATCCAGCCGCAAGAAAACCATTATACAGACCTTGGTTCATTGCCAGCGTTTTAGTGATTTTGGCAATTTCTTTATTATTACCAAAAATTCGTCTTCCAAACGGTTTTTCCCAGAGTATCATTTCCAGCACAAGAAAATAGACATGCAGTAAAACGACGATAACAATAAGTATGTTAGTTAGTAGTAACATTGCTGTCTCTAAATTTTTGCTAAAACTTGAATGTTATCAGTCATTGTTATCTGACCAAACAGCATATTCGTTTTCATTTGGATCGGTAAAATGAAAGCGATAACCACCTGGGAACGAAAAAATAGGTTTTATAATAACGCCGCCAGCACGTTCTATTTTTAAAAGTGTCTTTTTAAGCTCGTTACTAAAAAATACAATTAGTACACTACCGTTTTTAGTTGATACAACTAAGTCTGATTTAAAAAAACCACCCTCGATTCCAGCATTTGAAAAAGCAGTATATTCTGGGCCGTAATCAACAAAGGTCCATTCAAATACGGCTTTAAAAAATGTTTTAGTTGCTTCGATATTCTTTGCAGGAAATTCAAGGTAATTTACCTTTTCGTGATCACTCATTTATAAATCCTCAAAAATTGTTTATTTCTATTTTACTGTTGTTCCGTTAACTTGGAATTAATTGTAAAAATGCAAACTTCAGCACGTCTCAAGCGATTCTATATCCTTACTTCTTTGCTCGCTCTAAAGTTATCGGGACAGCAGTGACAAATAATATTAATGTTATATATTATAAAATACAACTGTAGTCCGAGACCAATATAGCTAATAATAATGACTCATTAATAAAGGTATTACGTGAAATCATTTGAGAATAAAAAGATTAAGAGTATTTTTGACGCTTACCCTGCCAGAATTAGAAAAAATTTATTAATGGTACGTCAAATAATATTTGATATTGCACAAGAGAGCAATGACGTTGGTGAAATACAGGAAAGATTAAAATGGAATCAACCCAGTTATTTAACAGTAAACCCAAAAAGCGGTACAACTATTCGACTGGATTCGATTGACTTATCTGAGTATGCTATCTTTGTGCATTGCCAAACCACTTTAATTGCTGAATTTAAAGAAGTTTATCCTGAGTGTCGATATGACGGTAATCGAGCTATTATATTTGATAGTAATAATAAGCACACTACCAAAATAATAAAACATTTTATTTATCTAGCATTGAGTTATCACAGCCGAAAAAAGCATGGGCTGGGTATTTAGTGGTGGCTTTCCCAGCCTAAAACCGCTTGGTAATTTTTTTTAGAATCGAGGTGGATGATAATAAATACATCAGACATTAGTTTTTCGGCATTTTTAATGTTGTTAATATTAAATTCTCCCCGAAATGTGTCAAATTTAAATTCTTTATTGGTTTTGGGATCTTTGGATTTTACTTGTTGTTTATTAATACCGGCTTTCTTAAAGACTTTTATTGCACGGTTCATGGCATTTTTATCGATTGAAACAACCGGTAAATCAACTTCAAAACGAGTATCATCTACTTTAAAAAATTGAAAATACTTACCGGTTGATTTGTTTTCGAGTACAAAAAATGCATTGACCTCTTGTTTGAGCATTAATCGCACTAGTGATTCAAAAGAAGGTTCGTTAGCAGCAGACGCAGGTAGGCTAAGGATTAGCGATACAATCGCAAAAGCTAGTGATGTCCTCATTGAGTCTGCCCCGTAAATGAATAATATTTGTATGATTATTTTAATCCGACATTAAAAAAAATAACAGTAATTTTTAATTTTGATATTCCCGCTTAACACTTTTGCTGAGTGTTGCAGTCACTATTGCCGTGATGCTTATTGTAATGTTGTGAAATTATAAAGGTGTTGCGCATTGACAACTTCATGACTGCTTGACGATGTATTTATAATCATAATTATTTTGTGGGTTTAGTGCAATAATATTATTGACTGACACGCCATTGCTTACTCGACAATGTGTATAAGCAATGTTTTTGTAATTTATGGCCAGCTGCTATTTTGGGATGATCAAACAAGTAACCAGTATTGTGCATTTTGAGTCGTTGCATTACGTTTTTTGACGGAATATTTAAAACCGAAGTGAAAGCGACAATTTCGGAAAATCCGAGTTGGTTAAATCCAACGTTAAGAGTCGATTGTGCTGCTTCAGTTGCATATCCTCTACCCCAATATTTATTTGACAACCGCCAGCCAATTTCAAGTGGTGCAGCAAAGGGCGAATCATAGGTTGGCTTATTTAACCCAACAAACCCAATAAAGTCACAAACGCCCGGTACTTCGACTGCCCAAAAGCCAAAACCATTAGCCGTAATGCGCTGTTTAATGCTTTTGGCGAACTCATCACTTTGTTGCCGATTGAGTGTCGTTGGATAATATTGCATGACGCTGGCATTCGCATTTAGTGCTGCAAATAATTCAAAGTCGATTGTTTGCCATTGTCGTAGGCGTAATCGTGGGGTTTGAATTTCAATAATATCGGGCATTAAAACTTATTGTTCGGCCATAGTTGCGAGTTCATTAATTAAATTCACCATGAGTTTTTCACCATTAACCGTCATGCCTTTGCATAAAATATCAAGATCACGTTCGCCGTCGACCAAACGCTTGATGTTGCCACCGAGTAAACGCATGTCACCACCGGCTTTAGTCATTTGTTCCGCCATCATACTTAATGATTGCAAGGCCTGGACATCACCTTTGTTTGCCGCATAAATCATGACTGCGATACCCGGTGCTGCCATTGCTGGGTTGGCTTCAGACGGTGTGGGTAAGCTTTGTGGATTTTGCAGTCCTTGTAAAATAGACGTGATAATAACGGTATCTTCGTCATCAAGATTATTGGTAATGTTCAGTTCACGTTGTCCTTCTAGAATAGCATCAATAGCAATGACCAATTCGTGCCAGTTTTGCTGCGTTGCAAAATCGAGCATGGCTTGTAATGCCGGTCGTTCCTGAGGATTTTGGCAAGCTTTTACTACTTGGATTATTAAGGGAGCATGTGTTTGTCGTATTTGTTCAGTTTTTTCCGGTAGGATGGTCATATATTTAGTTCTTCTTTCGGTAAGTTTGGGCGCATGATTCACAGATACAGGCTTTGTCTTTAAATTTTGCAGGAATGCGGGTAAATAAATCAACTGGAAATTGGTATTGAGTATTTTCACACCAACACGGTTTCTGTTCCGAATTGCTATTTATAATATTTTGACATGCATTACTGTTGCCACAGATTGGGCATTTTGTTTCATCAATCGATTCATTTTCAGCCATAATGTTGAGTGTTGTTTAATTAGTTAGCTTAGAGTATTTTTATTTTGGATTCAACAAAATAAAATCGACCCAGCACTACAATTAATAGCCCACCGAGTATCATTATGCCAGAATAAATTAACCTACTAGTAACGACTTCTGATACAAAAATAATACCGCCAAGAGCCGCAATGAGTGGTACCAACAGTTGGACAACAGCAGCTTCGGTAGTTGATAAGCCTTTTAAGGCGCTATACCAAATCATGTAGCCGATGCCCGAGGCCAAAGCCCCCGATAAAATAGCCAATATTATGCCATCATTGCTCATTTGAATTGATGGCATTACATTGAATGCGACTAATACCAACCCGATTAGCAGCGGCAGTGTGCGCACAAAATTGAACGCGGTTTCTCGTAGTGGCTCGAGTGCACTTTTCCCCCGCAGGGTGTAAATAGCCCATGCGATGCCTGCAATCGACATCAAAATAAAACCACTAAATGACGGTGTTGAAATCGTGGGTAAAACTAAATAAATTAAACCGACAAAGGCTAAAAAAATACCGAGCCATTCAGAGCTATGTAATTTAGTACCTGCAAACAGGCTAATAACAATCATTGTAATTTGAACAGCGCCGAATAAAATCAATGCACCGGTTCCCGTGTCTAAAGATATGTACGCAAATGAAAAAGTAATAGCGTACAAAAATAACATCGTAGCGGAGAGCCAACTACCGTTAACCGATGAACGTGTTTTTTTTGACGTTAGGCTAATAATTATAAGGAGCATAATTATACCGGATAATAATCGTAACACCGTAAAACTAACGGCATCAATTTTTGCATCACCCAAAGCAAGTCGACATAAAATAGAGTTAGCAGCAAATGCGAGCAGTGCCAAAAATGTGAGCGTAATGGTTTTCATTAAATAGTTTTCTAGCGTTACTTATTGTTATAAGGCAATATCAATGGCTACTTTAAGAATGTTAGCATGGTTGTTATCGGTGGTGATGTTAATTAAAAGCCACTCGTAGTTTTTAATGACTTCAATCGGTTCAGCACGCTTCCACCCGCCTTCAGCCATCTTCGCTTGTATGGCTTTTAATGCACCATTGATATTATAAGAGGTGACTACTTGCATCTCTTTCATTAACGCGTTGGCAGCATTTAAAATCCATTTTTCATCAGTTGAGAAATGACTCAACACAAAATTATATTCAATGCTAAAGTGATGGCAGCCAGTTTGTTTGATGGTCACCTGATGCGAGTCGACTAATTGGAAATACTCCTCAATGTTTCGTAAGCCTGTTTTTTGTAAGTGGTAGCGCGTTATCAAGTTCGAAGCCGAGTTTACAATAGCGATTGGAATCGCTCGGGTACAGTCATCGCTGGTTTCAGCTCTCGCCGTATTAACTGCCACCGTATCACATACCAAAGCAATAACCAGTACAGTAAAAAGCCGCTTTATAGGCGTAATAAAATATTTCATTATTTATGTTATGGATATGTAGTTTTTGATGAATTTTCAATAGTTTACGATACTTTTACAGATAGCATTCAAAATTTGATATTTAATTATAGCGTTTTTTGCAATTATAAATTGCACACCAAGCTATTTTTTGCACTATTAGCATAACTGTATAATCGCCTGAATGTAATCAGTGTCAGTGGGTGACACTCCGCTACAAAATCACTAATTGGAGAAACAATATGAAAACTATAGCAATTCTTGGCATGGGTGAGATGGGATCACGCGTAGCACTAAACCTACGAAAAAGTGGTTTTGAAATTCGTGTTTGGAATAGAAATTATGAGCGATGTAAGCCACTAGTCGAGCAAGGCGCAACTCAATATGACTCACCGAAAGCAGCCGTTTTGAATGCCGATATTATTATTTCAATGTTAACCGATGACACTGCATCGCGTGATGTGTGGTTGAATGAAACTAATGGTGCTATTTTTGCTTTAAAGAAAGATACCGTTGTGATTGAAAGTAGTACGCTTAGCCTATCATGGTGTTTAGAGTTAGCAACACACGTTAAAAAGCACCACGCTAATTTTTTGGACGCGCCTGTGCTTGGCTCAAGACCACAAGCGGATGCAGCGCAGTTAATTTATCTGGTCGGTGGTGATGAACAGATATTAAATCAAGTCAAAGAAGTGCTTGTCGTGAATTCATCTGCAATTCATTACATTGGTGAAACCGGAACCGGCATGAGCATGAAACTAGCAATCAACGGTCTTTTTGGGATGCAAGTATCAGCATTGGCAGAAATGATTGGTATGTTAGAAAAATCCGGTATAACAAAAGATGCAGCACTAACGGTAATAAACCAGTTACCTACTACTAGTCCAGCATTAAAAGGAATTGGCCTGGCTATCGCAGCAAATAACTATGCGCCACTATTTCCGATTGATTTGGTTAAAAAAGATTTCGGGTACTTGCAGTCATTATCAAATTCATGCAGTGCAGAAATACCATTAACGAATACCACTAAAGTGATTTTTCAAAAAGCGATAAAATCGGGCTATGGCAGTAATAATATTGCGGCTGTAGCGCGGTTATATTCAGAGTAGTTAATAGGTTATAGTGTCAGGTTTTTAACTGAAATTATCGTATTCACGTATAATTTCTACAACTTGCACACTATAACGCTTATACCAGTGAGTTTTACCCAATTTTTGCGCTATCAAATGTTGTGAATCTTTTTTCCATTGCTGTATATCGTCTAGGTTTTTCCAATAGGAAATTGCAATCTCGTGCTTATCTTGTTTCATCGAATTGAATTCAGTGCAGCCGTAATTGTTAATGGCCAGTTTTCGCATTGCATCTGCCATTGTAGAATACGTTTTATCGAATTTGTTAATTTCAGCTTTAAATATAACGGCGAACATATTGCCCTGTTACTTTGATTACAATTTTTCTAGTGTGAGTTTATCAGTACCGATTAAATTGCTGACGACAAGTTGGTACGAGCCATTGGCTAGATCGTTTATCATTGATTCTGGACAATCACCGTTTAACGTTATAGTTATCCAATGTTTTTTATTCATGTGATAGCCTGGAACAACGGCTTCAAATTGTGATGTTAAAACGATAGCATCAGCAGGGTTACATTTTAATGTTATTTGTGGTGAATTCGCGTTTTGTGATACTAGAGCAAACAATTTATGCATGACTTTAAAGACCAAAACATCGGGGCCAAAAGGAAAACTTTGTTTCGTTCCTTTAAATGTTGCGAGAATTTGCTCTATGTTATCTTTATTCACGGATTATCAAGTTCAGTAACCATTTTTTTAATTTTTACGGCTTTTTCAAAGTGATCCAACTTGTGGGTCAAAATCCACCATTTTGCCGCCTCCATTAATAATTCAGGGTTATCATTTTTATTGGAAAAAAAAGCATAAAAAGATAAGCCAACATTAGAGCCCTTGCTTGCAATTTTATTATCGCAAACGGTAATCATTTTTTGTTTTAAACTTTTTTGCATTGGGGCTCGTTATGGATATTTAGTGAAATAAGCTCCAAACTCTAGTCGATTCAGTAAACTTGGTTAATCATTACTAACTTATTCATACAATAGCGAAATTTAATCCTATTAACAAGGAATTTTATTAGTGAAACTGAATAATGAATTGGAAAGCTAACCGTGAGTAATAACGATGATATTATTAAAGCCCTCCTCTTTTGTCGGTGGTGCGAATTGCTTAAAAACACGAATAATCGCATTTTCAGGTACTTGAGTGTCAAGTGAACGCTGCGTATTTCGGAGTAATGCAATTTTTAGCGGAGTGTTTAATCATACTGCCGTTATAATATTACTGTGTTTTATTGCGATTTCAAGTATTCGTTGTAGATGCTTTTTTGCTGGAAACGCAGTATCAAAATAAACTGATGGCTGCGCTATATTTTTTTGATTATTTTCAATCCTGCTTGATTTTCCAGCACCCTGGATACCGATAACAACACATACATCTACCTTGCCATCAAGTTGTTCTGACATACTGATAATGACACGTTCAAATCGATTATAGGCTTGTTGCCAAGCTACTTTACTTCGGCTAGGTGACCAAGCTCGTCCATATGCTGTTTCTAAATAATTATCTGGATTGATTATTGTGTTACTAATTGTCCTTTATTTTGTTGTGCCGTAAATAAAGAAATAACGGTAGGCCAAATAATACTCCAACGCTCAACGTTGTTATTACGGCTAGGTAAAGGTAATTGATTTTAAGCCGTCGCCCTTCAAAAAATAAAACTAAGTCAAAGACGATTACGTCACTTGCGAAAAGGTGACTGATTGCAGTAGAAAATAATTCATCAAAAATAAAGTGATATTTAAATCGTTCGAGATCAGCCATGGAAGAAGTTGTGATAGTGGCACTGCAGCACCTACAATACAGAGTATAATAGTATTGTTGATGTTGATTTTTTTCTTTATTGCAGTTATCGAAAATCAAGCATTTTTCGAAGTACATGTTATGTCATGGTGTTAAATAAACGATTAGCATGGCTGAAGAATAAATAATAAATATTCTACTGTTTACTGGATATTGTTACACAGGCTATTTAATTGTTTAAATAAAGCAGTTATATCTTTAATAAATAATTTTGAGCGTAGTTCAATGATGTAGAATTTTTCACTAATAGAAACAGAGTTTCCTGCGCTACTGTCATTGTTTATAGTGCGGGGTGGAAACCAACTTTTTATGATGTTTTTTTTGAATTAGTTAAAATAACGTTTGTACCCTCAAAATTATAATGCAAACCATCTGTCGCAATAATCCACTTATTCCACTGTCCAAATTTATGCTGGACATAGATATTACACCCGATTCTAAATTCTTTGTTAGGATTCTCTGTTTTAATTATAGCCATAAATTGCGTAGCGATATTGGCAATTTTAAACTTGCTGTGTAGATGTTCGAGCTCAAGATTTTGTTGATAAAGGATATAGCTTGTTATTATTTGCAGGATAACGAAAATGAGAATAATTTTTTTATTCATTTTTTTAAAATTTTTTGAACCGTTGTAGCAACATCAATTTTAAGCTATAACCGTGACGATTTAGTATATTACGAATACAATAACAGTTTTTATTATTAAGAGCATTAATAATATAGGTGTTTATTTAAACTGGGATTGTACAGAAAATATTGATAAAATAACTTTTAATCAATACTACTATACAGTTTCAGTCAATAGGCTGAAATATAAGGATTTAGCATGACCAAGCACATAATTGAAATCGACTCCGAACGCTATTTATTTAATAATAATGAAGTTTCTCTAGAAAGTATTCCAACAGGGGTCGACTATGCATGTTACAAACTGAATTGTGCTGGCGAACCAGAATATTTTGAGTTACGTCGTGGCTCTAAAACGCACCGTATGATGAGTCGTTGTGATACTGATGATTACTTGCCTCGAGTTGAAGCTATTCTGGCTCATGCTTTAGCATCGGGTATGCAAACTGATGATTCATTAGAAGTGGGTATTATAATTGATTCAGACAAATTTAATTTGCAAGTATCAGTTGCAGAAACGGAACAATGGTCAGTGATGGCGCGTTTTAAAGTGTCGCTCAATTTAAAAGAAACTAGGATTGAGTCTACTGGTTTTATGGTTGAAGTTGGTGCTACCGAACCGATGCCATTGATGGTTAAGCGTATTTATTATGACGATGAGCGTCAATTGACTCACATTGAATATGTTGTATATTCCTTAACGAAGGATTTATTACTCGACACACGTTATTCTTTTATCGAAGTATCCACTTTGGGTGAGTCGCTTGCTAGAAAAATTGATGAATCGACTAAAACAGATTCTGACAGAGCAAAATTCTACATGCCTGTGTGCGATGCCGCTTATTTGAATGAAGTTTCAGCCTTTGTAAATTTTAAGCACGTTGCACACGTTGATCTTGATGGTAATAGTATTACGGATGAAGAAATGATGGATACTGCAACAATGTATGATCGTGCTTTTTGTCGTCAATGGTATAATGATGAGCATGAACTTCGAATGAATCAGATCATTATGTTGCAAGGTATCGCCCATACTGAAATATTTAATGTACCTCAAGATAAACACGTTCAATCGGTTCACGCTTATCTGCGTCGAGTTCATAGTAAACAAGAGTTAATATCGCTTGATTATAGTAAGGCGACACATTTTGTTGTGCTGTATGAGCCCTTTAGTAAAGTGTCGTCAGAAGTTGTGCCGTTAAAATCGGGGCAATATAAACGTCATTCAAGTATCTATTCAACTTTGCAGTCTGAAGAAAATATTATTCTTGTTGGTTGTGAATGCATTGTATTTGATTCAAATGATAAACCGATTAAAAAATTCAGCTTTGAGCAACCAAGAGAACAGCAGTTAAAACAGGAAAAAATAATATAACAAGATGCATCTGAAATTTAATAACA
>CAYQUC010000015.1:0-54046 GCA_964420605.1 uncultured Thioalkalispiraceae bacterium
TGCTAAGTTGGAACTTATTTTATGAGTATCTTTCTCAAGTACACTGTTAGTAAGTTACTAACAATTCACTTGAAAACAATACCATTAAATGAAGTTTATCTTAGTATTAACGATGATTCATATAATCACGTATACTGTAAAAAATAATTCACATTACAATATGGAGTTAAAATAATTTGATTAGATATATATTCATGCTTTTGATTCTTTCTGGATGCAGCGCAAGCACATCCCAAAACACCATTCAAAGTAATACTCCTCCGAATAATTCTAAATACTATTTAGTTAACGAAATTATTTTAAAAAATAACTCTGACTATACGTTTAGAGAGATTAGCTTGGTTACATTACCAAATGAGCGTATTTTAGTTAATTGCCTTTACATTTTGTCAAACACTGAATGTGGAAAAGCATTTAAAATAAAAATAAAAATAGGTGAGATTATTGCGATAACTTGGAAGCAAGGCCAACGATATTATTCAAGCGGAGTTCTTACCATTAATACAGAAAAATCGTCGACACAAAATAAAGTGATTATAGACATTACTGATGACAGAACATTCTCGGCCTATTTAACGGACTGAGTCGCGCTAATTTGTTACTTATTTTAAATAACCGACACACCATAAAAAAAGGAGCGAATATTTCGCTCCTTTTTATTACTGCATTTAGAAATTTAAATTACACAAGCATTATTGAATTGGATCATGCACTGCAATAGTACAATTTGAAACGCCTTTACCATTAAAATCAGCATCAAAGGTGAATGTACCATTTAAACACAGAGTACCAACTTTATTAGCATAAGCACCTTCACCACTGATTTCTCTAACGCCAGCACAACCTGCCATGCGTAATGCCATTGTTCCAGTCACAGCAGGATCTTCAACTGGTCCTAATTGTGGGAATGCACGTCCTGTTAATTCTTCTTCAAAACGGAATGTAGAACCATTTACCTGCATTCTAAAATCTTCCATCATTGTCCATGGCATTGTTTTTGGTAACAAACTCCAGTCGCCCGTTAAACCAAAAAAGCTAACATCAAATAATGCTGTTGCTGTAACACTACCAATTTCTTTATAAGAGCCTAAAGTCTCACCAGTATTGCCGTCAGTAACCGTTGCATAAACAGTACCTGCAATTGGGTAAAGAATACTAACGTTATCAGGGTTTGTTGCATCACCATTCACATTACCATTTGAATCCAAGAAACCACCAATGGCACCATCAACTTCTGATATTGTATTCTCAACGGTAAGGTTAGGAGAATTTGGGTTATATAAACTTGCTGCATACACTGATGTGGATACGAGTAATATAGATGCTAAAGCCAATCCGTTTAATAGTTTTGTTTTCATTTTTTTTCCTTGTTTAATAGTTAATTTCGTTAATTAGTGAAAAAAATTTTCAGACCAAAAAACTGGAGCTAGATTATGTAAAAAAATTAAATCTTAATCAAATGCGTATCGTTGATAAAATATTCAATTTTTTTAGCCCTAAATAATAGTATTTTTTTTTTGATAGAAAGTGAATCACTTTTTGTGCTATCTGGGAATTAAATCGTACAAATTTTGACTTTAATCATAAAGTTGTGAGCTACTTAACACTCAAACTCAACTTTACATAATTATGTTAAAATAACATTAAGAAAATTAAACACTAAAATAACGATGACCCTACTTAAATTAGTTTAAAACTGTGGCCGTAATACTCCATTAAACAACACCGTCATAACACAATGCACTAATAACATGAATTCGCGATTAAATATTTAACGAAATTAATGAAATGAGTACTAAAGAATAGCCGGTATACACCGGCTGCATTTATAACACGTCGATAAACTTAATTATTGCCACTGTATAGTGTTAGCCCACTCATCAATACTCTGTAACGTTACTTTATCAGACAATTGCACTTGATTACTTTGCACAAAATCATCCCTAAATGCGTCTACCCCGCGATAAAGATTTGCAATTTCTTTTGATATATAATCACCAAGTACAGGAATTAAATTTTGTTCAAGTTCATCAGGGCTCGATGCAACATAATTCAGTTGTGTCGCAGCAACGTCAGAAATAATCTTGCTTAACTCAACGCCGGTTGTTGGATTATTATTAGAAATTAACTGTATCGAACCAACCAAAGAATCATCATTTAGCGCAGCGTAAACATAACGTCCCAGATTCTCAAGCGATATCCACGAAAATTTAAAATCCGCTGCAATAGGATACGGAATAATAGCATTAGTCTGAATAACAGGTAATAAAAACGGTGATGCCAAATTATCAAGATAAATTGTTGGCATAAGTGTCACTATATCAAGTCCAGATTTTTGTAATATTTCCAAAGCATCATGTTTTACATCGATAGCAGCAAACCCAGTTTTACTATTACCGAGTGGAATGCTTGAATTAAAGATAATTTTTTTAATGCCGTTGAATTTAGCTGCTTCGACAATATTGCAACTAAACTGTTTTATTATTTCTGCATCAAATATTAACGGTGCAGTAAATACAATCGCCTCACAATTTTTAACGGCTTTTTTTAATTGCACCAAATCCTCTAAGCCACCTCTGATTATTTGATGCGTATTGTCCACGGCTTGACGCGACATAGAATAAACAGTGACACCCTGTCGCTCAAGTACCGTTTTAATTGCACTCCCCTGTGCACCTGTAATACCACTAACAAATACTGTATTCATAATACTATCTCCTGATTATGGTCTGTAATAATGTACTCTATCAATAATTCTATGGCCATAATTGCTGTGTGTAAATTCTCGACATATGCAGATACTCCGTGCAATAATGCACAAGTGGATGATTGGGATGACTTACGATTTTTTGTTGCTATAGCCCGAAATGGCAGTGTAACCCGTGCAGCAACAAAGCTCGGTGTGAACCATTCCACTGTCTCTCGGCGTATTCAAGCCTTTGAAAAAAAACACAATGTTCGACTATTTGAGCGTGTTCCAACGGGTTATGTGATGACCCAAGAAGCTGAGAACATCTATCAAATGGCATTGGACATTGAACAACGCTCACAGGATATTGAGCGGCAATTATTTGGACAGGATAATCGGCTCCACGGTAAAGTGGTCATTACGGCCCCAAATTACATTATAAATAATGTACTTATGCCTCATGTGCCAGACTTCCAGAAAAGCTACCCAAGTATTAATATTCAGTTTCACGCCAGTCCCGACTTACAAAACATGGCTGCCCGAGAGGCCGATATTGCGATTAGAATAACCTCGCAACCACCCGAAACTTTAATCGGACGCAAAGTTGCAGATTTAAGTTATGGCCTTTATGCAACAAAACACTACTGGAAATCAAATGCTAAGCAACATAAGGTAATTCTGTTGAGTAATGATGCAACTGCAATGAACTGGTTACAGAATGACTTCATTGATGCTCAAGTAGTGTTACACACCAACTCCATTGAGACGATGGCAGCGGCCGTTTCAAATGGGATAGGTATCGCAAACCTACCCTGTATTGTTGGTGAAACACACAAAAAACTTTACCGCCTTACACAAAAATTAACACAACAAAACTATGGTGTTTGGATTCTAAGTCATGCTGATTTACGTTCAACAGCACGAATTCGAGTCACTCGAGAATTTTTAAACGAAATCCTACTAGCGTACAAAAGTTCATTTGAAGGAAAAAAATCGCACTATTTAAATGAATAAAATCATAAGCTACATTATTCTAAACTCAAGTTTTATAGCGCTCTACTAGGTTCTGAGGAATAAACATATCCTATTGATAAAACTTATTTTATGTCTAAACGATACCACAAAATAGTAAAGCAAAAATTTGTCACCTTCCAACAAAGATGAATAAATTTGTCTTGATACTATCCATCAATAAAGTCCCTAAAAACACAATATCATATGAAATAATTAAACTAAATCAATCGTTAAATTAACTGTAAGAGTAGTTAAAGAATTAATCTAAACAGGCCGATTAAGGCTATACGGATTTAATATGAAACTACTATTTTAGTTTTAGCCAAATGGTAGTCACATCCTTTAATTTTACTGGAGCAATTCAATATGTCCGTTGCAGCAAATTCATTTTTCTCAACTAATATATTATTCAGTAAAAAATCTACCCAACTACCAAGAACGGTGGTTATTGCTGTTATTTTCTTGTGTATAATACCTTATGTATTAACTATTTTTGGTTTTAGCTTTGCCAGTGGTGATACGCCGTTTGATCCAAATTTTGCAGCACAAATGGCTAAGAGTGAGTTAATCGATGCGATGTTCAATCGTTTAACGGGAGCATTCACCCATGCGTTACTCGAATGGACTGCATTCTGTGCAGCTTTATTTACAGTGGTATTGGCATTTAGTCACTATTCAATAACCCGCGATATTACCACGCCAATTATAGCAATTGCCCTATTTTGTGCGGGTTGCATGGATGCTTTTCACTCATTAGCGGCAGCACGTTTAATTGAAGGAGTAGCTGAGAATAAAGATTTAATTCCATTTACTTGGGCGATAAGCCGATTATTTAATGCCTTAATAATGATTGTTGGTGTTAGTCTATTTTTGGTTAAAGATCTAAGCTACAAGCATCTAGGCAATCGATTTATAATTTCCGTCAGCATCATTTTTGGCATAATTTCTTACGCTATTATTAGTTATTGTGCCAACAGTGCCTCACTACCACAAACGCAATTTCCTAATGCATTTATTACTCGTCCATACGATGTCATTCCATTAGTGTTATTTTTATTCGCTGGAGTGTATTTGTATCCGAAATTTTATCATAAAATTCCTAATTTATTTACTCACGCACTTATTATAAGTGCCATCCCAGAAGTTGTAGTCGAATTGCACATGGCATTTGGTTCCTCGCTTTTATTTGATAGTCATTTTAATATTGCTCACTTCTTAAAAATATTAGCTTATGTTGTACCACTTTTAGGGTTATCGTTAGATTACGCACGAACTTATCGCGAACAAGAAAAACTAACCACAGAGATATCAAATTCCAAAGAAAAGTTACAATATCGAAAAGAAAAAATCGAGGACATCAATAAAAATCTAAAAGTGGAGATTCATACCCGTCTCAAGGCAGAACAAGAACTAACATCTCAAGCAACTGAGCTACAACGTTCAAACAAAGAGTTACGTGAATTCGCCTATGTTGCATCTCACGATTTGCAAGAACCATTACGGATGGTTGCAAGCTATACCCAACTATTATCACGGCGGTATAAAGGGAAACTAGATGAAGATGCTGATGAGTTCATTAATTTTGCAGTAGAAGGTGCCACCCGAATGCAACAATTGATTAACGATTTGTTAAAGTACTCTCGAGTCGATAATAAGGAAAAAGAATTAAATGAAATCCCCCTATTGGATGCCTATGATTGGGCAATTGCCAATTTAGAAATGGCCATTGCAGACTCAGGTAGTATTATCACTCATGATGATTTACCACATGTTATGGGCGACACCAGTCAACTTGGGCAACTACTACAAAACCTGATAACCAATGCCATAAAATTTCGAAGCGAAAAATCACCGGCTATCCACGTCAGTTCAAAACTTGAAAATGGCATGTGGAATATCTCTGTATCAGATAATGGTATAGGCATAGAAAAAGAATACCGCGAACGAATTTTTGTAATTTTTCAACGTTTACACCACCGTGAGGCTTATGAAGGGACAGGTATTGGTCTTGCATTATGCAAAAAAATTGTAGAGCAACACGGTGGAAAAATATGGGTTGATTCAACACCTAGTGAAGGCTCAACATTTTTTTTCACATTAAGCCCCATTGAAAAAAATAATAACAGCATATCAGACAAGAATAATGGTTAACAACGTATTGTAGTACATAACCGTGATTCGGTTATTATTGATGAGTTTCAAAGTAGAATATTTTAAAAATATATTCTATGCAAATTCATTTTAATGAAACTACGTTGACCACACAAAAAATAACATATGCAGCCTAGGAATTAAATATTATAGCTCCATACTTGAACCTTTAATATAGGCAGTAATGTCAACCGAGCAGTAGGAGTACAAATGCAAGACAGTGGAAGAGCCATGCAAATCTTACTCGTTGAGGACAGTGAGGGCGATATACGGCTAACTCAAGAAGGACTCAAAGAAGCCAAATTACGAAATGAATTATTGGTATGTAGGGATGGATTAGAAGCAATTGCTTTTTTACAAAAACAAGGCCAATATCAATCGGCTAGACGACCTGATTTCTAACAGTGTACTTGAGAAAGATACTCATAAAATAAGTTCCAACTTAGCATCCCGGCTTGGAAATCGGAGTAGCCAAACTAAGACTCGCAAAAGATGCCATCCATGGCCGCTCGACTGCCGCAAGGTGAATTGCAAAGCAAGAGAGAGTAGCCTGGGCTGCCTCCATGCGGCAGACGGTCTTAATTTGGCTACTCCAATTCCCAATCCTAAGACTCGTTACTTTTTCTAACGATGCCTTAGTGGTATTCTTTTTAAGTGACTCAGTAGTAATTTTATTGGATCTCAATATGCCGCGCATGGGAGGTTTGGACTTTCTTAATGAAGTTAAAGAGGATGATTCCATTTCGAGCATTCCTGTAGTAAGTAATACTCACCACCTCGAATGCAGACAGTGACATTATTGAGAGTTATAAAAACAATGCTAATTGCTTCATCACAAAACTGGTAGATTTTGATCAATTTTTAACGGTAGTGCAGTCAATCGGTAATTTTTGGCTTACTATTGTTAAATATCCAGCAAACACTTAATGACGAGATCGATTATTTTAATAGTTTTGGTTCATTCTAGAAAAACTTAACGCTGAATGTGTTTTATCCATAATATAGTGATGTTCTTTATTTTTAATAATCCAATCAGTGCAATCTAAAGCTGTCATTGGCTTTCCAAAAAAATACCCCTGCACTTCATCGCAACCATTTTGCATTAAAAATGGAAGTTGTGATTCGAACTCAACCCCTTCGGCAACCACTTTCATGTCAAGACTGTGCGCTAAAGTAAATACGGCTGTCATTATTTTTTCAACATTACTCTGAGTGGCAATTTCTTTAACAAAGGATCGGTCAATTTTTAAAGTCTGAAATGGAAATAATCTTAAATAACTCAATGAAGAAAAACCGGTTCCAAAATCGTCTATGGATAAGTGGATACCTTGATCCCGCAATGATGATAAAATCATAATATTTTCATTACAATGAGTCATCAAAGTGCTTTCAGTTACTTCAATTTGAAGATATTTTGATAATAAATGACTATCAGCTAAAATTTGTTTTATTCTATTAGCCAGTTTTTTTTGGTGAAATTGCCGTGTCGATAGATTTACAGCCATTCGAAGTTCAATAGCATTTTCAACCTGCCACAAATGATTTTGTTTACATGCTTCTGACAGTACCCAATCGCCCACCGGTACAATTAAACCAGTTTCTTCTAATAACGGGACAAAACTAGATGGAGGCATTAAACCCTTTTTTGGATGTTGCCAACGTAATAATGCTTCGACCCCAATTAATAACCCCGTACTGAGATTTATTTGTGGTTGATAAAAAAGTTCGAACTCATTTCGTTCTAGTCCAAAACGAAGCTCACTAATCATGCTTGTCCTTTGTGTTACACGACTATCCATTTTATCTTCATAAAAAGCATAGCTACCTCGACACTTTTCTTTAGCACAATACATTGCCATGTCAGCGTGTTTAATAATAGTTTCAGCAGACAATTTATCATCTTGATGAAACATCACAATTCCAATACTAGTAGAAATTATTACTTCCTGTTCGGCTATGTGTAGTGGCTTTTTAATTGCCGCATTAATTTTTTTTGCTACTAGCTTAGCATCATTTTTATTATTAATTTCATTCAATATAATGGTAAATTCATCACCGCCGAGACGCGATACCGTATCCACATCACGGATACAACTCTTCAAGCGTGTCGCTAGTTCTATTAATAAGTGATCACCAGCCAGATGACCTAGGGTATCATTAATATCCTTAAAATAATCCAGATCAAGGATCATTAATGCCCCTTTTTTCATACTTCGGCTAGTAAATTTGATAGATTGATTTAAACGGTCAAAGAACAAAACTCGATTAGGTAAGTTTGTTAACGCATCATACTGTGACAAATATAATAATTTTTGTTCAGTACGTTTTCGTTCAATGGCATATCGAAGCGCTCGGATTAACATTGTCGTGCCACCCTGGCCTTTCACTAAGTAGTCCTGTGCACCCATTTGTACAGCATCAAATGCCATTTTCTCATCATCAATTCCAGTAAAAACAACAATAGGCAAGTCGGGATATAGCGTAACAATACTTTTCATACCATTAAGTTCAATGGAATCAGGTAATGACAGATCAAGCAACAACACGTCGATGGATTTTATATCGAGCAAGTTAATTGCAGAACAAATGTTTTCAGAATGATTAAAATCAAAGGAACAATAAATTGAATCCGATAGCATTTCTTTTACAAGTCGAGCATCACCGGGGTTATCTTCAACTAATAATATCTTAATCACTTCTGAGTCCATAAACTCTTTACCTCAAAGGTACTTGATGACCAACAAGGTCAGCGTCTCTAAGTATATCATCGGTTAATCACAATGTGACTTTAATCACAAAATGAGAATAAACATTCAAATAACTTGATTTATGAAAACTTCATTAATTTAAATATTCTCATATATTATAAGAATATAATATATGATGTTATAAATTTTGGTATTAACAATGCCGATGTAGTCAATAAATATTATTGCATTTTTATTTGAGCTCCTAGATCTTTCATTACACAAAAACCATTACTTTTTGTAGTAAACAGTGCCGCAGCAGGAAAGACATTGGTACCACTTTTATAGCTACACTCAATTAATGCAGTTAATTGCTCTTCATTTTGTTCTGAGCCACCATAATTATATACCCGCGAAATTGAACTTTTCTGATTCACATTTTCTGGTGTAACCGCTATAGCAATATTCGGTTTTTTATCCCAGACTTTGGTTTTTGCCCGCCACACATCACCTTTAATACAACAATCTGCCACGGTTACGTCCAAATATTCTGCGTCATCGCATTTTAATTCAAATCGACGTACTTCATATGGTGAGTTAATAACACAGACAAAACTAGTCTCATTACTTGCACTCGGACTAGCAACAGGTAATGACGACGATGATGAAGATAAGAAACGTGAATCGGGAACGTTCAAAATATTCAATGACTCGACCCTAGAGTCATCCTGATTTTCCTGTTCACTAGAATAGTGTTGTTCGGTGGCTTCAGCTAAACAACCAACACCTGTCATTATAAATAATACCGTAAATGTTACGTTTAGTAATTTCTTATTATTAGCTTTCATATTTTCTCTCCAATACCATTATTTTTTTGGTATCGACATTAGAAAATGTTACTTTAGTAATAATAAAAAATAACATGAAAAGAAGTACACTGCATGACCGTATTAATTTTAGTATGAATTTAAATACATTATTTACTGTTAATATTATCGGTGTTAACTTGCACAACAATTCGGTATGGGCTTTATTCTTTGATACAAGTAAATGAGTTATATATCCATAAACTCATTATTTATGATTAATATTTATACTAGTTTACTATATGCTAATGTTGATAGATAATTATATAGAAAAAATAAACTAACCAAAATTTACTAGTTTATGCCACTGACAAAAATAAAAATTGGTTACAAAAATAGCTTGATTGTTGTTGCTTCGCTAAAGATAGTATGTGATATTAGTGATAACAAAAAATAAAACAGCTCTATTTATACAACTTAAAAACACAAATACCCCTTTAAATTTAGCATTAAAATGACTGAGGAACGATTATGAACAAAACAACATTTGTCTTCATTGGTGGGTCTTTATTTGGAATTATTGGCGCATTTGCCATTATAAAATCAACATCTGCTCCGGATTTAACAGAAAATATTCTTAATGATCAAGTACAAAAAACTGAGTTACAGCCAAAAAAAATTCAGTCACCACAACATAGTATTGAATCAATGTCCAATATGGACAGGTTAGATTCAAAAATACCAAGCAATACTGACATGTCAAATATGCCAAATATACAGGCAGACCAAACAAACCAAGTTAGCCACAGTAATAACTCGAATAGTGGTACAGCAGCAGAACAAATAGCCATAACAACGACCCCTGAGGCTATCCCCGTTATTCCACCAACAACGGAACAAGTAGAACAATATGATGACATCGATAATTTAATAACATCAGCCGTTAATAATCCAAACATAAAACTTCATTATCTCATTAAAAAAGCAGATAGTCTTACTATTGAACAACGTAAAATACTGACTCAAAGAGCCATTGTGATGCTTGAGCGCGGTGAATTGAACATCGACCAATTTGCAAGTAAATAACCTACACAATGTCGCTGACCTCACTGCATTATTAAATATTTTTAAACAACAACGTGGATGTTACAACGAAAAACCTAGCTGATAGTCAAAAAACTAATCCGGAATCGACATTAACTTCGATTAGTTGGCACGAAATTAAGAAACACAATAATCAAAATGATTGTTGGATTGTTATCGATCAATTTGTTTATGACATAAGTAGCTGGATAACACAGCACCCCGGTGGCAATGTCCTCAGCATTCTTGCGGGCGAAGATGCAACCGCCATGTATTATTCAAATCACTTCAATACCTCCAAACAATATCTCGACAAATTTTTAATTGGCACAGTCGACAATCATAATCCTCATTTTGATTATTATGAAGATGATTTTTTTCGCACATTAAAATCTCGGGTTATTAAATATTTTAAAACCAATAAGATTGATTACCGAAAAACCTCTAAAAATCATGTCCAGATAATTATCACTAGCCTGATTTTATTCGCATCGTGGTTGTGTTTGTATCTTCTACCGCCTTGGGGTTTGTTCGCCGCAATTCCCATGGGTCTCGCGACAACATCGTTAATCGGTAGTTTTGGACATGAAATGATCCACGGTAATTTACTTAATCGCCTATCAGTTATCCCGGGCTATTGGATACTCAATAATATTCTATGGGGGCTGTTTATCCCGTTCATGCCTGAACGCTATTTTCAATACGAACATATTCGACATCATAATTACCCGATGCATCCAGCGCACGATTATGATGTTTATGCATTGAAGAACATCGTGCGCTTATCACCGGATGTGCCTAAAAAATCACATCACCATTATCAACATCTATACGCTCCTTTTACCTATGGATTTTATATTTTTTTTCAATTAATTGGTGGTTATACCACAACATTTTTTGATGATCGTGAAATTTTAAAAGATAATGGTAATATCCGTGATATTGTATTGTCGTCTTTGGTTGCATTTGGCTTTCACATTTTATTACCTATTTATTTAACGAGTCTGGGCTGGGTTTTGTTAGCCGCTGGAATTTACTTTTTTACATGGCAATCCGCTATATACATTAGTTCTGGTTTACCTCACATGACTGAAGCATCTAATTTAGATAAAAGTCTTACATTAAAAGAAAAATCATGGCCTCATCATGTTTGTAACACGACTAAAAATATAAAAACAGGAAACTGGTTTTTCTCTTGGTTAACCGGCGGTTTGAATCATCACCTAAACCACCATTTATTACCCTCTATCCCACAGGAACACTTACATTTGATAACACCGATAGTGCGTCAAACCTGTATTGACTTTGAATATCCTTATAGTAATTACACTAGCTTTAAAACATTTTATTTTGACCATTACCAGTTCTTAAAAAATTTGGGGCAACGTGATAATATTGTTTCACGCTCAAGTATTGATTAATATCAAATGGTCTTTTTAATATTCTGCATATTGATTAATAGCACATAACCTTTCCATTCACTCTCAAAAATTTGTCGAGTCACTTTTACATGACCTAACAATGGATCAAATAAGTAAACATCAGATGTTGTGATTTTATTGACCACAACGTAGTGAGAGTCATTAATGTAAGCTATAACAGGTAACGGTTCATCCATTAATGCAGCATAATTTTCACGAACACCCTTAGCTTGAAAACCATTGTTAATTGCCGTTTTCTTTAGCTCCAGCATCGTTGAACCTTTGCGGTTTAATGTCATGGTAGGTACTAGCTCAGACTCTAAAACTTCATGACCATAAAAACTAAATAAATATGCCAATACAGCAGGACCGCAAGTATTACTGTTGGCTTGTAAAAATTTATCCGCTACAGTATCGGGTGCACGTTTATCCAATGGTTCAAAAAAGTCATTAACGGCCTCAACAACGGTGACTGATTGAGTCTCAGGTACCATTTTGGATACAAGCACAATGCTACCGAGAATTAATGATGCCAGGAATAGGCTGTGTAACACTCCTAATGGAATATAACGCTTTACTATTTTAATAAGAATACTTTTAATTTTAGCTGACTTTAATTTTTTGCGATTTTTTTTATTTTCGGAACGTCGCTTAACTAAACGAAAAAGAGCCATTAAAATTAATACCGATACAATTAACGATAACAACATTGGAATAAAATAACCGTATTGAGTAAATAAACTACGTTGTTTTATGTAACGGACTTTGCCACTTAAATATCCTCGTTGATAGAATTGTGTTTTTGCTACCACCCTACCTTGAGGTGACACTATTACTGATGGGCCGGTGTTAGATGCGTGAACCACCCAACGATTATTTTCAATCGCTCGAAATATTGCTGTTCGAGTGTGGTTAATTGTTAACGATGTTTTTTTAAATGGTGCATCACTAGTCGACACCACTAAAAGTTCAGCTCCCTGTCCCGCGAGTTTACGCAGTGGTGATGGAAAGTTAGACTCATAACAAATTGAAGGTCCTATTTTTCCATTTGAAGTTACTATTGGATGAAACCCTGATCCTGCAGTATAACTATCTTCAGCTCCTGGGATTAACATTACCTTATCATAACGATCTAGGTATTCCCCTTTTTTTGATATCGAAAATAGAGTATTAAATTTTCGTCCTTGCTCATCAAGATCGTTGGTGGAAATTAACAAATCAGTGTTATTATTACGGGCAATTTCATACAGTGTATTTCGTAATTTAGGGATTCGCATATTCAAGTAACCGTTGCCACCTTCAGGCCAAACCAGTAAATCGGGTTTCTCTTTTAAGGCCGCATGAGTCAAATCGCTTAAGGTTTTACGCACAAATTCACGTGATTCAGGGTTACGCCAACTATTCGCATAAAGGTTACTCGATATAACTGGCTGTATTAACACGACGTTGATTGCAGGAGTTTCTGAATCTACAGTAACATCCAATTGATTATAACCATAAGCAATATTGACGAGCATAATTAAAAGGACGGAACTAACAGCAACTAACTGTTTTTTATTTAAAAATTTTTCAATTGATATTTTTTTGCTAAAATATTTTTTATCAATAACATTACCAACAACAAGTGCAATTGCGGTATTACTCAAGATTAATAAAAATGAAGTTGTGTAAATTCCAAATAAATCAGCGGATTGAATGAATAATGTTTGACTCGTTTGGGTAATCCCAATATTGCACGGTATACCAACAAATTCACTACTCAAGATACGCTCTAACCCTACCCAGATTATTGCGGGCATAAACACTGTAGCAAGTGGATTAGAGTTAGCAGTTCTAAATTGCGCGGCAATCACCGCCCAAACATAAAATGAAAATGCAAGAATTGCTAAAATGAGAATAAAAAAGAGACTGCTAAATATAATGGAACTGTGCCACCAATTAGCCGCGATAACCGTACATGCTAATGCAAATGCCAGGCCTTGCTTATTAACAGAGACATTTCGGGTAATTATAAATAAGGGAACATAAGCGAAAAAAGATAAATACCACTGATCAAATGGCGCAGAACTTAATGCCATCAATAAACCCGATATTAATGCTAGCGACCAAAATCGAACTTCTTTAAAATCCAAACTTACTCCTAAAGCCAATAATAATTGGCTTGTCGTAAAATGAGGGAGAGATCCGTCTCCCCCTTTTATTACTCGTAATTATTGTCGTTTTGTTATTAAGTAGGCCGTATCTATTGCGACAAGACCAACATCGCCACCAACTTTAACACGAACCGAACTACGGTTAGCGACTGTTGCAACACCTGTTATAATCTTGGTTTCACCAACAGCTAATGTGCCAGATGCTAGCACCTCGAGTGACACTCCATTTATATCCATAACTTCTAAAATATACGGTAAGGAAATGGTGGATCGATTTGACACCACTGCTTCAGCTTTTGGTGCGCTGGTTGGATCATAACGTATATATTCTGACATTGTTGCATCAACACTGCCCGTACCACCAACAATAGTTTGCATTTCGCTATCTGTAAGTTCTATTTTCACTTGCATTTCAGACTGTAAACTTGACAACTCAACAGTGGCTGCAAATACAGGTAATGTGTAAGTTGATAACACAAAACTCAAGAACAAACATAGTAGTTTATGTAGTTTTTTCATAGTACACCTCAATTCAAAATTTTAATGGGTTTGACGAATAGTTTAAAATCACTATTCGTCATTCCTGCTTCTGATTTAGTTAAACCAATTACACCATAAAACCAAGTGGTGTTGTTGCGCCAGTATAATTCGGGAATAACGCATTTGCACTTGCTTGTGTTAGTCCAACAAATTTTGGCCCCATGATTTCAGATAAGATATCACGATAATCAACGGTTTGACGTAAATAACGCCCTCCTTCAAGATCAGCTGCAGCTAAACCCGGATAATCGCCATAAACACCGCCAATAACATTTGGACCAAATGCCATCCAGGTAGAAGCCTGTGCATGATCGGTTCCAAGATTGTTATTTTGTTTTGCGGTACGGCCAAACTCGGTCATAACCACCACAGTCACATTATTGTGCAATGCCGGATCCGTCGCTAACAAGTCGTTATAAAATGCTGACATGGAATCAGCTAACGATCCAAGAATATTAGCATGTCGACCTGAAGTAGTATCAGCAGCGGTTACTTGATCTCGATGAGTGTCGAAACCTCCGTGGCTGATGTGAACAACTTCTAATTCCGGCATAGTTAGTAACATATCGGCAGTACGCTTTAAATTAGTACCGACTGTACCTGCAGGATAAGCAACTGCTGATGCACGTTGAAAATTAACCGTGGTTTTTAATCTAGGCAGTACCGAATCAAATAAACGTGTTTGCTCAGAAGCATATTTATTTTTAGATGACGTTCCAACGGTACTCGTGAAGCCTTTAATATCTTCCCAAATTTTTGCACCGTTTGCAGCCGAGGTACCTAAATTAAAGTTAGTTGGATTCGATAACCCCAATACAAAGGAATTTCCTCGGGTTATTTTGAACTGACCACCGGTATAATCATAAGCAACAATTCCTTCCGGAGACGTTGCATATTTATTATCAAGGTAACGACCCACCCAGCCTTTATCATCAGTAAAATTACCACCAACATACAAACCACTGCCAAAGAAATCATACTGAAAAAAGTGTGACGTATTTGAAAATGCACCCGAATGAGTTGCTGGAAATATCGCTAAATTATTCTTTAGCGGTATTAAACTTTGCATCGCAGGATGTATGCCTAATGCAACATTATTTGCTGCATTACCATACGGCAAAACAAACTCTGCAGGCAATCCAATATCTGGGCGCAAACTTTGATAATTAGCATACTCAGCAGTATCTAGCGGTATCACGGTATTAACGCCATCGTTACCACCCTGAAGTAATATAACAACTAACTTCTTCGGATTTGGATTAATGACAGCGCTAGCCGTTGTTGGGTACATACTTAACATCGGTACACTTGATGCTGCTAGTAACGCACCCGAAGCTTTTAAAAATTGTCTTCTTTTAATATCCATAAAATGTGCTCCTAAGTTATTGTGCGTTAAATTCAGGTAATTGTGCGATTCGAGCAACCAAGGTTCTAATTCTAGCATCAGCTATATAGAGACTCGTGGTATTCAAATCAAACGTGGTATTGTTTGGATGCAGTATCCAATACCCCATAACCATATGATCAGCTGTGTAGTTACCGCCTAGCATCAACATAAACAGATTGGCCATGACATCACCTGAACTAGTGATACCCTGCGTTTTAAATTTCGCAGCGAGTCGTGTTATGCCACTAAGCGACATTCTATTACCCTCACGGAATCGGTGCAGCGCACTATTAGCAGATAACCAGCCACCTGCAATATCTTCAGCCCACCCGGTAGGTTCAGATTTTGCAAATTGGCGTTGCCCCATTCTTCTAATGATGTTGCCTACAACTTCATTTGGAATAATACCTGACGCAGGAACAGTACCGACAGCACTCCAATTAAGCATTCGTGCCAAGCTAAAGATATATTCTTGGTGATCTTTAAACTTATTACGTTGATTTGCAACCAGGTCAAATTCTGCCGAATTAATCAAACTACGCAACACATGAGCAATTTGATCTGGTGCAGTAGCATGAGCTTTAAAGGTTGTAACACAATCAGTCAGCGTTAAAGCAGTCGGATTATCCGATACAAAATGACGCGCTAATTTCAAACAGATAAAATTTGCAGTAGAATTATGCGCTGCCAACATATCAAGTGCACGATCACCTTCATTAACACCACCACCTGCAGGGAAAGCTTGTCCTAAGAACACTTTAGCCCCGGTATCATGTCTCGCTGCTCTAAATATAAACTTATAATAACTAGAGTCTTGTAATACATCATTACCGATTGCACGCTTATAACGGCTAACCACCGAGGTATCATTAAATGACGACCAGCCGGTGAGTATCCGAGCCAGCTCAGCGATATCCTGTCCGGTATAATCACCATCAGTAATCGTAGTACCCAGTGTATGTAACTCCATCACTTCACGAGCATAGTTTTCATTAGCACCTGCGGCTGTACTCTGAATTAAATCCAGATAGCGCAGCATCGCATCACCTTTAGCACTTAAGCCCAATAAGGTCCTAAAGTTACCAAGCGCATTTTCAAAGAAAACATCTTCTTCGTGTAATTCAGAATCCCAACGAGTTTCATTGATTGAGGTGCTAAAATGATTATCCCAAAACAAGCCCATTCTAGCCTGCAAGTGTTTAACAGAATGAATTGGTCGCACAGACCCTACTCGTTCTACCGTACTAAATCGAATGTAACTGTTTTCTCTGATTGTTTGAGTGTCATCAATAGCTGCATCAATCGTCGCGGGTAATAACTGTTCCTCTAACCACGCAAACTCGCCTTTTACACGCACTTCATTAATAAGATCAACCGTTGGACCAAATGAAGTTCGATTCACGAAGTGCGAAACACGTTTGGTCGCTGCATCATCAAGACCAACTGTACTACTTAGCGCATTATTCGGATCCATACCTAGTGCTAATTCAACAGTATCTAATACCCCATCACCATCTGTATCGGGCGCTAATCCTGGGTTTGCAACATAAGGGTCGGTGTTATAAACCAAGATTTCGTCGATATTGGTTACATAATCATTATCCGCATCTAAAGTTGCATCTTTGGGGTCGAGTGGATTTAAATTATTTTGCAATTCAATATTATCAGCCAAACCATCGCCATCAGTATCGGCTTTATTAGGATTAGTTCGGTGTATATTAATTTCGGCTATATTAGTTAAGCCATCACCATCATTATCCAGTACGGCATCAGCAGGATCGTTAGGATCGAGTCCATAACGTTTTTCATTCCAAAAGCTTATACCGTCACTGTCCGAATCAACCGAGGTTGCGGCAAAGGAGGTATCGACAGAAACGTGACCGCCAACGGCTTGAAGTTTTATCCGTATATTTCGATTTTGAGTACCCGGTAAGCTCGGTATAGCGCTGACTAATTTTAAGGTACCCGCTTTTAATGTACCTTGTTGCAAAACTTCGAGCACATTATGGTTATAGTCAATGACTTCCATTATATAGTTTGCATTACCACCAGAACGATTCACAACAATCGCCTGTGCTTGCGTCCCCCCTACCTTATAATCCAACATGGTAGCATCGACATTACCGGCCCCCTCGATACCAGCCATGACTTCGTCCGTTAATTCTATTTTTGTAACATCATCTTCGTTGCTTAGTACATGCGCGAATACCGGAATACTGTAACTCGCCATACACAAGCAGAGGAAGAAAACGAAATATCGTTTTACTTTATACATAGTACACACCTCATCCAATAGTTAATAATGTAATAGCCCATTAGTGGGCAAAACATAACTTAGTTTTAGATACTTTCTGTTTATTTATTTGATTACAACAATTAGATTACGACTAGTAGGATGTTACATTTATTATATTATTAAGTTTTTAACACTTAATTTATTTATTATTTTTATTATTTTTAGTTATTCTAAATTTTAAAAATTTTTTTCTATTTCTACTTTAGTATTCTAGATTTTATTTTTTACTAATCAAATGTAGAGTGATAACTAGAACACATTTCAAGTTAATTTACAATTAATAAAATATTTTATATTTTTAATTTATTTAGTTTTAATTTTTTTCAAAATTTAAAACTCCTGTCTGTCAGGGGAAAGATTGCGTTTGTTACAAATTGCAATAAATAAAACTTACTATTTTGCTATGAAGATATAATATAGTATATATCATGTATTAATTTCATTTCTTTGTATCATTAGTGCTATTGGCTTTTTCAATTCATTGCTATAGTAATTGGTTTATATATTTACGTTCACAGCTATCACGTTAACTATTATAATTATCGTAATCTCCAAGTAGTCAGTACGTTAATATTAACTACGACACTCCAACTTCATATCCAGACTATTTCAATCACTTACTAAGTTAAAATGACAACAATGATTTACCTTATAATTATTTATACAGTCTAATTGTGTCAATAAGGCCAAAAGACTTATTAGATAAACCAAACATTTTTTTGGCCTGTAACAAATTACATTAATCGTTCTTAGTTTTTACGGCCGTAGTACATTTACATTAGTAACGGCTAATCTACACTGCAGGTAGATATCCGTTTTAATTCAATTATCAATAAACTCATTTAATATCAGGCAACATTAAGCTAGTTCATAATTATTTAATAAAGTACTAATATAATGTAACGAGAACCGAGCTATTTAGCCTTATTAATACCGTAGTAATTGATTTATATCTATTATTTAAATCCACACTAAATAATTCATGAAATGCTTGCTTTTGTGACGCAGTAAATGCTAAACAACTAACTAGATAGTTCGTGTATCAAATTTAAGATTTATTTAATTTAACCGATAACCTAGTTATCAGCAGTATGAAGATATTTGTACGTTTACCTAGTTATCAGCAGTATGAAGATATTTGTACGTTTACATTTTATCTTTAGTTTTGAGGGTGTTATGAAAAAACTTACTTTATTTAGTGTTTCTCTTGTATTTAGTCTTCTAGCTACATCTGTGATTGCAGCAGAACAAGCAGCGCAACAAAAAACCCTAGTCTGGGCCGGTTGTGGTATTACTAAAAAAGCTTTTATGACGGAATTGGCCAAGGCCTATGAAAAGAAAACCGGCATTAAAATAAATTTAAAAGGTGGTGGAGCCACCAAAGGTATTCGAGATGCTGCCTCCGGTAAAATTGATATTGGTGGTGCTTGTCGAGTTTCTTTAAGCCGTAATCCACTAGAACGCTCGGCATACCAAATTCCGGTTGCTTGGGATGCCTTAGTCGTTATCGTTAATAAAAATAATCCGGTTAATAATATAACGGTTGAACAACTACGCGATGTTTATACGGGTAAAATTAAAAATTGGAATCAATTAGGCGGAAAAAATCTACCAATAGAACTCTATAGTCGTCGAAGCAAACTATCCGGTGTAGGCCGAACCCTACGTGAGCTAGTTTTTGCAGACTATGATTTTGAGTTTTCCAATATCAAATACAAGGTAAAATCGTCTGGTCCACTCGAAAAAGGCATAGTCAAAAATATACGAGGCATAGGTACCACCGGTATTAGCAGCGCAAAAAAACGTGATGTTAAAATATTAAAACTCAACGGAATCGAACCTAATTACGCTAATATTAAAAATGGTTCTTATTTAATTTACCGTCCTTTATACCTAGTTAAAAAATCGGGTAGTCAGAACCCACTTGTTGCTGATTTCATAAAATTTGCTTTAAGTAAAAAAGGTAAAGCGGTTATCCGCAAAGCCGGAACAGTACCGTATGCTGATGCATTAGTACTAGTAATGAAACAGATTCAACAGTATAAATCTGCTGATAAAGCAGGCTTGAATGATTAAATAGTAGGATTACTACAATCAACTTTCTATGATTTCTACTACTGGGTTAGCAACAGTAGTAGAAATTAAATTATGGCTAGCGACACGGTCAAAGGCCATGACTCAAAAGTCCCCATTTGTCGTTTAAACACAAATACTCCCTTTCTATCCAACAGGCCACTTGAACCATTGCAAAATTAAAATCAAATAATTCAAGATAGCTATTGATTGCATCTATCTCAAAAGCACAATTACCCATTAAAAGTAAGCTTCAGCACAGCGGTTGTTATCCACAAAAAGTCTTTAAAATAACTCTAAAAGAAATTTATTTTAGTTTGAAAACGCTTAAATAAATAGAACCGATTACAATTTAACATAATTATTTTTAATAATGAGAACAGGTAACAGGAATATGGCGCAAGTTTACGTAAACTACTTTTACCACTTTCAGACTTAACTATTCTATCGAATCATTATGAAAAAGTCATACCATAAAGCAGGAATATTCACAGCACTTATTTTCCCTCTGTTTCAGAAGAACTGGTTTTCAAAAACTTGGTGGCTGGTACTTCTTGCCATGATACCTATTTTAGATTTAGTTTTTCTCAGAGGCTGGCGAGTTCAGTTAGTTCATAACATGGCAAAAGGCTACGACGATATATTGCCTTCTCCCAATATTATTAAGTATTTTTTTAATGGTTTAATTTTGTGGATAATGACAGGTTTTTATTTAGTAATACCATTCATTATTATATTCTTAGTTGGAGCAGGTGAACTAGGCACTTTTATTGATATCAGTAAATGGGCAATTGATTCACTAGTATCAAGTACAGCACCCGAAAAGACATTGTCCTTAATACTGCAAGAAAGTGCGGTTAATTATTCTATACGTATAACAATTGCTTTTTTATGGTTATTAGTTTCCATGCCCATTTATCGTATTGGTATGATACGCTTTGCTATTACCGGTCGTTGGAGTTGCTTTTTAAATATTCCATTAAATACCTTTTTAGTCATCAAGCACATAAAACATTTCATTCTGATGTGGATCTTTGGTTTTTTCTTAATTGTATTTTTAACAATTATATATACCATATTGACTGCAACAATAGTGTTGGCCATCTTAGCGCCTCTGGTTGTGCTAATGGTGTATTATGGTGCCACAGGTTATGAATTTGGAGAGCTCGGATATACTTTAAATAAATCTGAAATTGACGGCAATAAAAACTTACAGCCAGAAACAGACATTACTCTATCCATGTCTTCTGAAAAAAATTAACAGAATGATAGTAGTATCGAATTACAGACACGATAAGAAATATACAACATTAACGCTCGTATAGCGCTATCCACGGTTTTAGTTCCGGTCCAATATAATCCGCATCAGGTCGAATTAATCGATTATTTTCTCGTTGTTCTATTATATGTGCACACCAACCACTAACTCGTGAGCAAACAAACAATGGTGTAAATAAATGATTCGGAATATTCATTAAATGATATGCCGTTGCTGAATAAAAATCGAGATTTGGAAATAGTTTTTTTTGTTGCATCATGACTTGTTCGATTTTTTGAGCGATAGGTAGATAATGCGTATCAGATAATTTTTTCGCTAAGCTTAAAGCACACTGCTTCATTATCGGAGAACGTGGATCAGTATCTTTATAAACACGATGACCAAAGCCCATGATAAGTTGCTTATTTGCTAAAGCCTCTATAACACCTTGCTCAGCTTGAGCCGGGTTATCAAATTTTTCGATTAACTCCATAGTCGCTTCATTAGCGCCACCGTGTAGATTACCACGTAAGGTACCAACAGCCGATACCAATGCAGAATAAATATCTGCCATTGTCGAAGTAGTCACCCGAGCTGAAAATGTTGAAGCATTAAATTCATGCTCTGCATACAACACCAAGGATTTATTTAAAATCGCTATATTAAACTTATCCGCTGGGTTACCGGTAAGTAACGACAAAAAATAACCAGAAATGCAGTGTTCAGGACAACGAGTATTAATTTCTATATTCGAATGATGATAGTGATACCAATAAAACAGTATTGACGGCAACACGGCTAATAACCGTTCGCTAATATCAAAATGATTATTCTGACTCGACTCCGGCTCAAGGCAACCCATGACTGATATGCCGGTTCGCATAATATCCATCGCATGAGTATTTTTTGGAAGTAATTTTAAAATTTGTTTTAATTCATCTGGCACTGCTCGTCTTTGACTCAACCGTTCACAAAATTCATTTAATTCGATCTTATTCGGGAGTATTTTATATAGCAACAAGAAACACACTTCTTCAAATGATGCAAATTCCGCTAGGTCTTCGATAGCATATCCGCGATAACTCAAACCAACACCCTGCTTTCCGACTGTACTAATAGCGGTCTCACCGACGCTAACCCCTGCTAGTCCTTTGGTACTTGTAGTAGCGTTATTCATAATAGTTGTTCCAAGTGTTTAAATTCATTTAAGGAATCAGGATTAATTAATGCAGATAAATTTGTAACAGGAATGCCATTAACCATATTACTAACAGCTAACTCTGATATTTTACCATTATAAGTTTTTGGAATATCGTGAACCTGAATAATAATAGCAGGAACATGATGCGTCGAGGTGTTAGTACGAATCGTTTTTTTTATCGTATCTATAATGCTGTCATCGAGTATTCCGTTATTTTTTAACTGTAAAAATAACACTATTCTTTGATCCCCATTCCAGTGTTGTGCTATCACCAATGCCTCTTCAATAAAATCAATCTGTTCTAACTGCCTGTATATTTCAGCAGTACCAATTCGAACACCACCGGGGTTTAGGGTTGCATCTGAACGGCCATGTATAATTAACCCATAGGAGTCGTTATGTTCAATAATTTCAGCATAATCACCATGGGCCCATACACCTGGAATTTTCTTAAAATAAGCATTAAAATATTTTTTATTATCAACATCATTCCAAAAATAAATAGGCATGGATGGAAAAGCGGCACCACAGATTAACTCACCTTTTTGTTCAACAACACTTTGTCCAACATCATCATAGACTTTTATATCCATCCCTAAACCAGCACCCTGTAATTCACCTCGATAAACAGGTGAAATCGGATTGCCTAATGCAAAACACGAAATGATATCCGTGCCACCTGATATCGAACTAATTTGAATAGTACTTTTGATATGATCAATGATGTAATCAAAGGATTCTGGCATTAACGGCGATCCCGTTGATAACAATAACCGTAATGGTGAATGCTGTAACTCAGTTAAAACATGAACATTTGACTGACTAAGCGTACTGATATACTTAGCACTACATCCAAATACTGTCACTTTATGATGTGATACAATATCAAGTAAACTATCATTCTTAGGAAACAGAGGACTACCATCATATAATACAATCGAACACCCCAGCGCTAAAGCACTGGTCTGCCAATTCCACATCATCCAACCTGTAGAAGTATAATAAAAAAGTTTATCGTCGCGTGATAAATCAACATGCAAAGCGAGTTCTTTTAAATGCTGCAATAAAGTTCCACCTGCACCATGAACAATGCATTTAGGCACGCCGGTTGTACCAGATGAATACAGAATATAAATTGGATGATCAAATGCGAGTTGTTGGAAATTAATGCTAGTGACTTCAAGGCTACTTTTTATAAATTCATCATAAGACATTCCAGGAGACGATTTAACCAGAGTCTTAATAATCGGTTCAGGATACGCTATCGATACCACGAGCTCAGTATTGAGTTTATCCAACAATAATTCTATTTTATCAACAACACAATAACGTTTCCCTTTGTAATAATAATATTCACAATAAAGAAGTATCTTAGGTTTAATTTGCTTAAATCGATCTAATAAACTGTTAAAACCAAAATCTGGCGAACAACAAGACCATATAGCGCCAATACTAGTACACGCCAACATGGCAATTATGGTATTGGGTATGTTCGGCATTATCGCCGCGACTCTATCACCTTGTACTAAACCTGCTTGTCGAAAAGCATCAGAGAGTATTGCAACCCGTTTATACAGTTCACAATAAGTAATGGATTCAAATACACCGTGTTCATTTATAAATTGAATGGCGACTTTATCATCCTTATAACGTAATATGTTTTCAGCAAAATTAATCTTACTATTAACAAACCATTTTGGCATAAAAATACCATTCGGATGTTCTACTACATTTTTCCATTTTTTTGAATTTTTGATACTAAAAAAATTCCACACAGCTTCCCAAAATACTTCGCTGTGCTGAATGGACCACAGATGAATATCAGAATAATTTGAATACTTTTTATCAGGATGTATAAATGACCAAAATCGATGAAGATTCGATTTTTCAATAGTATCGGGTGTTGCTTGCCATACTATTTTGGCCATATTAAATTAATAATCCTACTTTGCTGCTAATCGGAGTCCGCCATCCAAACGGATGGTTGAGCCATTAAGCATTGGGTTTTCAACTATATGCTGCACCATATTTGCAAACTCTAACGGAGCACCAAGGCGGTGCGGATGAACAGTCTGCTCGACAATACTTTGTTTTATCTCATCAGAAAACTCACTCAACATTGAGGTATCAAATAATCCCGGCGCAATAGTCATAACGCGAATTTTATGTCTAGCGAGTTCACGCGCCATAGGCAAGGTCATACTCACTACTCCGCCTTTTGATGCACTATAAGCTAATTGTCCAACTTGTCCTTCGAAAGCTGCAATCGATGCAGTATTAATAATGACACCACATTCATCGTCTATAACATTGTTATTGCGCATTAAATTGGCTGCGGTACGACAAACTCGAAAAGTACCTAACAGATTAATTGCAATGACTCGTTCAAAATCCAAACTTTTCATCACATGATCAGTACTCAACATTTTTTCACCGTATAAAATACCTGCACAATTAACCACTAGATTGATACCTTTGAATTTTTCTGCGATGCTATCAATGGCATTTGTTATAGAATCATCATCTGTTACATCAGCACCAACCGTCATTAATTGCGTGGCATTTGTTTCTTTCTTTAATTTTTTTATAAAATCTGAGTTTTCAATAGCCACCGCAAGATCAATTATAGCCACACGACTACCTGCATTAATAATTTGAGTTACAACAGCTGCTCCAAGCCCCGATGCACCTCCCGTAACAATTGCTTTCACATCACTAAATTTCATATTAAGAATGTCGCTCTAAATAATTTGAAATAAAACTACCATTGTCATGACCTAATTTTAAGGAAATGGCAGTACCGGTCGAAAGTACCTTGTCAAAATTAATATCCGTTCTAATGCCCATACCGTGTAACATAAACAACAAATCTTCGGTTGCAATATTCCCTGTTGATCTTGGTGAGAAATTACAACCACCCATACCCGCAACTGAACTGTCAAAACGATAAATTCCATTTGCGAGGCTTGCAACAACATTTGCCATAGCCAAATTACAGCTATTATGAAAATGCATTATAATTTTATCGGGATTAACAATTTTTAAACAACTATTTAACACATTGTCAATTTGAAGTGGCGTAGCTTTACCCGTAGTATCGGCTAGCGATATTTCATCACACTCCAAAGCCATTAGCCTTGCTACAATGGCAGACACATTTTCTGGATTAATAAAGCCTTCATAAGCGCAATCAAACGCACAAGAAATATAAACTCTGACGCTCATATCATGTTGCTTTGCAGTCTGACTAATTAATTTAATCCTTTCTACGGATTCGTCAATTGAACAATTTATATTTTTTTTACAAAATGTTTCCGATGCTGAGCTTAATAAGGCAATATTTTTTACACCACTATTTAATGCTCGCTCAAACCCCGTCATGTTTGCAACCAAAGCTGAATATTTACAATTTTTATTATAATTAATAGATTCGAAAACAATCTCTGCATCCGCTAAATTAGGGATTAATCGTTCACTCACAAAACTCGACACTTCAATGGCTGAATAACCACACGATGTTAACTCATTAATAAACTCAACTTTATCGGAGCTGCTTAACATTAACTTCTCACTTTGCAAACCGTCCCTAGGTGCAACTTCAGTAATTTGGACATATTTAGGATAAACATGTGACACTATAATGATTTCATCCATGACGGTCTTGTCTTTTTAAGAAAAGCCTGAATACCTTCTTTGGCTTCTGTCGAATTTCTTGAGCGTGCTAATATACGTGCAGTATCTTCAATAAATTGTTTTTCGGTAAAACTGTATTGTTGTATCAGTGATTTACATTCTCTAAGCGTATCCGGTGCGCAGGATAAAAAATGCTGTACCTGATGTTGAACTTCTTTATCCAAATCATTAGATTTTACAATTTCGTGTACAATATTGATTTGTTTTGCAACAATGCTGGTAAATTGTTCACCACTGAGCATAAAACGTCGTGCTTGACGTTCACCGATAGTTTCAAGAACATAGGGCATTATTGTCGCCGGTAATAATCCCAGTTTTAATTCACCAAACGAAAATACACTTTCTTCACTTGCAACAACCAAATCACAACAACATAATATTCCAATACCACCACCTAAAGCTCCTCCAGAAACTCTAGCGATAGTCACCATTGGTAGGTTATTAATTTGGTGAAACATGTTAGCTAAACGATAGGCTTCGTCATAATTAGTATTGGCATCTAATTCACTTGCTTGTTGCATCCACCTTAAGTCGGCACCAGCACAAAACCATTTACCTGCACCGCTAATAATGACGACCCTAATATTTTTTTGTGTTGCTATTTGGGTTAAATACTCCGTAAATTTAATTAATAATTCTTTATTTAAGGTATTAATTTTTTCAGGTCGATTAAGCGTAATTTCACACACATCCTCTTGGTGCATTTCAAATAAAATGGGATCGTGTGTCATCAGTTACATCCGGTAAACAGGATTATTCATCCCGGATTCTTGTGGATTATTGAGTGCAAGCATTAAACCGTGTGCTAAATAACGGCGGGTTTGAATTGGATCAATTACACCATCATCCCACAAACGTGCTGTAGAATAATAAGGGCTACCTTGTTGCTCAAATTGACTCTTGATTCGTTCGGTTAATTCATTATCGACTTTATTATTGGATTTTTTGATTTGACTCATTAACGATGCTGCAACCTCCCCCCCCATAACCGAAATGCGTGCATTAGGCCAAATCCATAATTGCCGTGCGCCATAGGCACGGCCACACATAGCATAATTGCCCGCACCAAAAGAGCCACCGACAATTACTGTAAATTTAGCAACACGCGAAGTCGCAACTGCAGCCACCATTTTTGCACCATCTTTTGCGATGCCATTTTGTTCATAATGTTTACCAATCATAAAACCCGCAATATTTTGTAGAAATACAATAGCGATACCGCGTTGATTACATAACTCGATAAAGTGGGTTGCTTTTAATGACGATTCTGAAAACAGTATGCCGTTATTGGCAATAATACCAACGGCCATACCGTGTATTTCGGCAAAACCACAAATAATTGTTTCACCATACAATGCTTTAAATTCATGAAATTCAGAACCGTCAACAATACGCGCAATGATCTCATAGGGATTCATTATTTCTTGTAAATTAGTTGGGATAATGCCATACAACTCTTGAGGCTCATATTCCGGCGTTTTAAAACTGTAATTGGTCACTTTATTACAGTTTAGTTTGGGTAAGTGTTTAACACTATCACGGCATATCTCAAGCGCATGAGAATCGTTGTCTGCCAGATGATCCGCAACACCAGAAATTCGACAGTGCATTTCTCCGCCCCCCAAACTTTCAGCATCAATTATTTCTCCGGTTGCCGCTTTTACTAATTCGGGGCCCCCTAGATAAATTCTACCCTGATTTTTAACGATAATGGTTTCATCACTCATCGCCGCGACGTATGCACCACCTGCAATGCATTGCCCTAACACTATTGATATCTGCGGTATCCCTTTAGCAGACATTCTTGATTGATTGTAAAATATACGTCCAAAGCCAAATTTATCTGGGAACACTTCATCTTGTAGCTGCAAGTATGCTCCACCTGAATCAACCAGATAGATACACGGTAATTTATTTTCTTCGGCTATTTCTTGAGCCCGTAAATGTTTCTTTACGGTAATAGGATAATACGTGCCGCCACGAACAGTTGGGTCATTTGCAACAATCATGACATAATGACCTGATATCATGCCAATCCCCGTGATGATTCCTGCCGCAGGCAGTAATTCATCATAGAGCTTTTCACCGGCTAATTCAGATAGCTCCAAAAAGAAACTGTCGATATCCAGCAAATGGGTTATTCGTTCTCTTACCAATAACTTACCGCGTTCAATGTGTTTTTGCTTAGATGATATCGATCCACCTTCATGGATCTTTTTTAATTTACTAATTAATTCATTCGAAAGATTTAACGAATAGGAGTAATTTTCCTGATAACTATCGGATGAAATGTCTACTTTTGTTTTAATAATACTCATTATATTTCAATTGCTATCGCCATTGATTCTCCACCACCAATACAAACACTGGCGATACCTTTATGAGCACCACGATCTAACATTGCGTGTAGCAAAGTAACAACAACCCGACAACCACTTGCTCCAATAGGATGCCCCATGGCACAGGCACCACCATTCACATTTACTTTACTCTTATCAAGCCCCAGTGTTTCAATCGCAGATAAAACCACAACTGAAAAAGCTTCATTTATTTCAAATAAATCAACATCATTAATATCCCAGTTAATATTGTCTAATAATTTTTTAATTGCACCGGGTATAGCGGTAGTAAACTCTTCAGGTTCTTTAGCAAAACTACTGTGTGCAATAACCCGAGCTAAGACCGTTAGATTTTCAGATTTTGCATAGTCTGAATCGACCATTAAACAAATAGCAGCGCCGTCTGAAATTGAAGACGAGTTTGCCGCCGTGACACTGCCATTGTCTTTAAACACGGGTTTTAACTTTGGAATTTTTTCAATATTAGACTTATAAACCTGTTCATCCACTACAAGATTATCAATTGCTACAATTTCATTGTTAAACTTATCATTATCCGTTGCAGTACGTGCGCGCGTCACGGATTCAATCGTAAATGCATCTTGTTGCTCACGACTGATAGAATATTTAGAGGCGGTATCTTCTGCAAAAACCCCCATTAACTTACCGTCTTTGTAGTTTTGTAGACCATCGTAAAATAAGTGATCCAATAATTGTTGATTGCCCAGACGAAGACCTTGACGTGATTTTCCTCCCGGTAACAAATAAGGTGAGTTACTCATCGATTCCATACCACCGGCCACAATAACGGTAGAATATCCGAGTTTAATTTGATCATAGGCCATTGCTAATGCTTTCATACCCGAGCCACAGACTTTGTTAACAGTAGTACATGGAATAGAATTTGATAGTTCTGCTTCAAGTAAGGCTTGCCGTGCCGGTGCTTGTCCAACACCGGCACTCAATACGCAACCGATATAACATTCGTCTATATCGTTTTTAACCTCAGGAAACTCAGACATAATACTTCGAATAACAGCCGCAGCAAGTTCAGGCGCAGCTTTATTTTTAAACTGTCCAAGATACGAACCAATAGCAGTTCGTTTTGCAGATACAATAACAACGTCACTCATTAAACTGTTACCTTAAAAATATTTAACGAACTAATTATTAATAAAAGGTGGGATCTTGTTTAAATAATTCTCGACCGATTAGCATTTTGCGTATTTCATTGGTACCACCACCGATTTCATAAATTTTAGAGTCGCGCAACAACCTACTCGCAACCGAATCATTCATATAACCATTACCGCCCAATGATTGTATGGCTTCAAGCGAGACATTAACCGCATTGCGCGATGCTAATAAAGCACAAGCAGCGGCATCAACACGTGATTGAAAACCATTGTCAAAAGCTTCAGCCGTTCGGTAAGTAAATGCTCTAGATGATTGTAATGCCGTGTACATTTCAGCAACCTTGGCTTGCATGAGTTCAAATTGACCAATAGCTTGACCAAATTGTTTTCGTTCTCGAATATAAGGTAGTGTTAAATCAAGTGCCGCTTGCATTAAACCAATCGGACCGGCTGACAACAATAGTCGTTCGCTATCCAGTCCCGACATTAATATTTTGACACCCTCATTCACCTCACCCAATAGGTGGCTTTCAGGTATTTTACAATTATCAAAATAAAGCTCACAATTATCTGCTCCACGCATCCCTAACTTGTCCAGCTTGTCACTTCGAGACCATCCTTTGATACTATCATCAAGCAAAAAAGCACTAACACTATGAGAACCCAAATTTTTATCTGCAGTACGCATATAAACAATAATGACATCGGCAGTATTGCCATTGGTGGTCCATTTTTTAGTACCATTGGCTAACCAGTAACCGTCTTTTTTTTCAGCCTTACAGGTCATCGAACCAATCACATCAGACCCTGCCCCGGGTTCTGACATGGATAAAGCACCCAAAAATTCACCACTGCATAATTTTGGAACATACTGCTGTCGTTGAACTTCATTACCGTGAACATATAAATTATGTAAACAGATATTACTGTGATCAGCATAGGAGAACCCTACGGTTCCAGATGCCCGACTAAACTCTTCAATTGCGACAACATGGTGTAAATAACCAAGATCCAGTCCACCGTATTGCTTTGGGATAGTCACGCCAATTAATTCGGCATCGCCCATTTTTTTCCAAAGCTCAGGTGGAATACGATCGTCAATATCAATTTTAGCGGCAATAGGTTTAACTTCAGTTTCACAGAAATCAACTATTTTTTGACGAAATTCTTTTAATTCCATATAACAAAATCCCTTAATTATTGTAGAACGGTTTTTCGTAAATCATCCAAGCCTGTCCAAAATACGGCGACAGCATCCAATATTTCATTGCCAGATGATATAAACAGATCTTCGTCTATTTCACTTTCAAAATAGCTATCTTCTAATTCATCCAACGTATGTTTTGCATGTTGCGCTTCAATGTCGTCGTGGCGAGTGAAAAAAAACAACGGAATGCCTTTATTGTATTTTTTTTGATAAAGCGTGAGTCCATTGATTAATTCTTTCCAGAATCCAGCAGCAGCCCAATTCTCTACGGCAAAACTCGATGCCTGAGAAATAGTATAGTCTTCATTAGCATATAAACGGTTTAATTCATCACAAAAAAACAATGTACTTTTATTACCATGGCGGCGTTTTCCTACATCATTGAACTCAAGTCCCACACTTGTTGCTAGCTGCAATAACCATTCAAAATGAGCTGCCCGAAAATGGTAAATTCCACCTTCGATAGAACCATCGGACGAAACTAAAGAATCAGAATCTGTCGTTTGTTTATCATTTTTATAAACCACCCCTAGCTCATTGACTAGAATCTCTTTTGAAGAACGCATACTCTCTAAGCCGTTGGCATTTATAGTTTTTAATAATTGCGCAACTAAAAACAAATTTGAAAACACAGAAAATTGAATTACAAAACTTCGCAATTGCGTTTCAGACATTTCACCGAGACTAAACCACTTTGTAAAATTATTATTAGTAATAATAGGATGATGCAATAATTCAGATTTTATTCGATTATGAAAATGAATAAATTTCTGTGCTTTCTCAACCGAGTAGCCCGGTTTATTATTCACAATCGCATTAAGAGTATGGTCGGTAATACCAAGTAAATGTTGTTGATTTGCAAAATCGTGTAACACCCGACTTTCAATACTCATAACCTTACCCAATTATTTTCTTTTGATCATATAATTAAGTTTAGCAGCCATTTCACTGTATATTACGTTAATTTTAATAATGAAATTTATGTTCACTGTATTTTATTAAATACTATAATACTTAGAAAATATAACATGCAATACTAGATAGCCTGAATAACGAGTCTTTCCTATACTTAAATTATATTCGAAAAAAAACGCTCATTTCATTAATAAAATTAATACAATAACATTAAACTTGGTGAAAATTGGAAACACAATTAAATAACCCGATGGCAACTGATGGGTTCGAATTCATTGAATATACTGCAGAGAATACCCAACAATTATCTGCTTTATTTCAAACGATGGGCTTCAATCTTGTTGCTCGACATCGGTCAAAAAATGTAGAACTGTTAAAACAAGGTGATACTAACTTTATCATTAATCATGAACCTGGTAGTTTTGCCCAATCGTTTTCAAAATTACACGGACCTTCTGTTTGTGCGTTCGCCATTCGAGTAAAAGATGCAAAACTTGCATTTGATCATGCCATTGAATGCGGCGCTAAACCCTTTCATGGTGTAACCGGTGCAATGGAATTAAATTTACCCGCCATTCGTGGTGTTGGTGATAGCGTGTTATATCTGATTGATCGTTACGGTGAACACAGTATCTATGATGTTGATTTTATTCGCGTTGAAACGAACCAAGATAATAAAGTGTTAAACACCGGTATCATATCAATCGACCATATTACGCATAATGTCCATCGTGGTAGAATGGATCTATGGGCCAATTTTTATCAAAAATTATTTAACTTTAGAGAAATACGCTATTTTGACATTAAAGGGCTAAAAACTGGCTTAAAATCACGAGCAATGGTCAGTCCCTGTGGCAAGATACGCATTCCAATCAATGAGTCTACTGATGATAAATCTCAGATTGAAGAATATTTAACGGCCTATCATGGCGAAGGCATTCAACACATTGCGTTGATTACTAATAATATTTATGACACAGTGGAAAAATTACGAGCCAACGGTGTTCAATTTCTTACCGTTCCCGATAGTTATTATGAACTAATCGAGAACCGCCTGCCCGGTCATCGCGAAAATATACAACGCATGAAAAAAGAAAAAATATTAATTGATGGTTCAGTAGATGAAAAAGAAAATTTATTACTTCAAATTTTTACCGAAAATGTTATCGGTCCAATATTTTTTGAAATAATTCAGCGAAAAGGTAATCAAGGATTTGGAGAGGGTAATTTTCAGGCTTTATTTGAATCAATTGAATTAGACCAAATACAACGCGGTGTTTTATAGTGGAGTACTCTATATGAGTAAATGGTTCAACATTCCACACACTGAAGGAATCAGCTCGCGTCAAGCTCATACCAATTTACCTAAAAATACCCATGAACGTGAATTAGGCAAAGAAGGTTTTGATGGTCCTAGTTCACACATGTACCACCCTCACCCACCAACTAACTGGACTAGTCTTGATGGTCCATTATCTCACCATGCATTTGATACACGGTTAAGTACACAATCAACAACCAATATGCCATACGACGTTAAATCGTTATTAAATAACCATTATATCGACATTCGAATTTGGCACTGCAGCAAATCAATGGATCATTTGGTTCGAAATGCAGATGGTGATGAATTATTATTTATACACGAAGGTGAAGCAAACCTGTATTGTGATTATGGCCACCTTATTGTTCAAGAAGGTGATTATATAATCATACCCAAAGGAACACTGTGGCGTATTGAGGTTAGCACCGCATTAACTGTTTTATTAATTGAAGCAACACAACAAAGTTATAAATTACCCGATAAAGGCATGTTAGGACAACATGCTATTTTTGATTCAGCGATTTTGGATATACCAAAAATTAACGATGCATTTATACAACAACAGCATGATAAGGACAGTTTAATTTATATTAAACGCTTAAATCAAATAACAGAAATGCGCTACCCCTACAACCCACTCGATGCCATTGGCTGGCATGGTACACTAATGCCAATTAAAATTAATTGGCGTGACTTAAGGCCGATAATGAGTCACCGTTATCATCTACCACCCTCGGCGCACACTACATTTGTGACTCCGTTTTTTATAATATCGACCTTTGTTCCACGCCCAATTGAATCTGACCCAGATGCACTTAAGGTACCGTTCTATCACAGTAATGATGATTACGATGAGGTAATTTTTTATCACAAAGGCCAATTTTTTTCTCGTGATAATATTGACGCTGGAATGATCACTCTCCATCCATCGGGTATTCCTCACGGGCCACATCCTAAGGCTTTTGAAATAGGTAAAAATAACAGCCGTAAAGAAACCGACGAGGTTGCAGTGATGATAGACTGTCGTTACCCTTTAACCATCACTGACGCAGCAACAGAAATAGAAAATACTGATTATGTTAATTCATGGAAATAAATAAAACAAAAAAGTAAATATAAATTATGAAACTAGCCAGCTTAAAAACGAGTAATAATAATCGCGATGGTTGCCTAATTGTTGTTGATAAAAAATTATTGATTGCAACAACAGTTCCAGATATTGCGTTATCCCTTATTTTTGCACTAGAAAACTGGCAAGACTGCGAATCAAAATTAAACCAAGTATATCGGGATTTGTGTCAAGGAAAAATAAAGGACAATTTTTCATTAAACATTAATGATTTAACATCACCACTACCCAGAAGCCCTCAATGGTTAGATGGTAGTGCCTATTTACCCCATGTAAAGCGTGTACGACAATCGCGTGGTGCAGAAATGCCTGAATCATTTTTAAGCGACCCATTAATGTATCAAGGTGCATCAGACTGTTTCTTAGCACCGTTTGAAAATATCCCGTTAATTGATGAACAGTGGGGACTGGATTTTGAGGCTGAGCTTGCCATCATTACCGATGATGTTCCAATGGCCACAACACCACAACAAGCGCAACCCCATATAAAACTGCTAATGTTAGTCAACGACGTATCACTTCGAAACTTAATACCGTCGGAACTTGCAAAAGGCTTTGGCTTTATACAAGGCAAACCCAGCAGTAGTTTTTCTCCCGTCGCAATTACTCCAGATGAATTGGATGATAAGTGGTTCGATGGTAAATGCCATCTACCATTAATAACACATCTCAATGACAAACTCCTCGGTGAGCCGAATACCGGAAAAGATATGCAGTTTAATTTTAATGAATTAATTTCACACGCAGCCAAAAGCCGTTGTCTATCGGCTGGCACTATTATTGGTTCTGGAACTGTTTCAAATGCAGATGAATCAAAAGGTGTTTCGTGTTTGGTTGAAAAACGTGTAATTGAAATTATTAACACTGGACATGCGACTACGCCATTTTTGGTAAACGGTGACAAGGTTCATATCGAAATGCACAATGAGCAAGGCGATAGTTTATTTGGTCCAATTATTCAGAATGTAACATTAATGCCATGAACCAAAAAGAAATTAAACTCTATAGTTATTTCAGAAGTTCCGCAGCCTATCGAGTTCGAATTGCTTTAAACTTAAAAAATATTAACTATACTACCATTTCGATATCCTTAACCAAACACGGTGGTGAAAATTGGAGTCCACACTATCTTAATATTAATCCTCAAGGTTTTGTGCCTGCGTTATTTAGCGATGGTATTCTAATAACACAATCAATGGCTATTATTGAATATCTCGACGAAAAATATCCCATCACACCCTTGCTACCAAAAAACATTACTGAACGCGCTCTAAGCCGAGCAATGGCCCATTTAATTTGTGACGACATACACCCATTAAATAATCTTCGAGTATTAAATTATTTAAAAACTAATTTTTCAGATAAAGCTAAAGCAGTCAATAACTGGTATTGTCATTGGATATCTGAAGGACTAAATGCGATTGAAAAATTATTACAAAAAAGAACAACTCAAACCAGTTATTGTTACGGCGAACAGCCAACTATTGCCGATTTATGTTTAATTCCACAAATCTATAATGCCAAACGATTTAACTGTGATTTATCACAATACCCGATTGTACTCTCAATAAATACCCTGTGTAATGAACTTGTAGCTTTTAAACATGCAGCTCCAGAAAACCAAGTTGATTTTAAAAAATAATGTATGGATGATAACGACTATTGTGACCAGTAAGCTAAAAAAATCGTTTAAACAACTACTGCACCATGAAAAACCATTGCAGATCGCGGGTGTCATTAATGCTTATTGCGCATTACTGGCCGAACGTGCCGGATTTAAATCACTCTATTTGTCTGGTGCGGGTATTGCCAATGCATGTTTTGGTATAGCCGACATTGGTTTAACACATTTTGATGATGTCCTGACCGAGGCAAAAAGAATTACTCAAGCTAGCAATTTGCCATTATTGGTTGATATTGATACTGGCTTTGAACATGAAATTGATGCCACCGATCTTATTACACAGATGAATACTATCAACGTCGCGGCTATTCAAATAGAAGATCAGGTTGAACATAAACGCTGCGGTCATCTTGACGGTAAACAATTAGTCACTATTGATAAAATGCAACAACGCTTAGCAAAATTCACGGCCGTAGCGCGCCACAATGACATTGCCATCATGGCTCGTACTGATGCATATTTGGTTGAGGATTTTGAAGCAACTGTAACTCGTGCATTAGAATACCAAGCAGTTGGTGTTGATATGATTTTTGTAGAATCATTAGCTTCGCTTGAACAATACACAAAAATAACCTCGGCAGTGGATATTCCCGTACTCGCCAATATTACTGAATTTGGTAAAACTCCATTATTCACGCTAGACCAATTAGCACAAGCCAATATTGCAATGGTGCTCTACCCCTTAACCGCATTTCGTGTCATGAACCAAGCCGCACAACAAGCTTATCAAACATTACGCCAAGCAGGATCGCAACAGAGCCTAATCGACAAAATGCAATCACGTGATGAGTTGTATGATGTACTTAATTATAAGCCTAATGCAGACTCCTAATTAAAATGGACGATACTAAAAATTTTGCGTTATTCGACTCAGAACTACAGGATATTGTTCATTACTGTTTTACTAACCACAATTTTCCACAATCGACACTACTAAATGCCCATATTGCATTGATGGATGCCATGAGTTGTGCCATTTTAAGTTTAACAGACCAGCATTGTCGTCAACACCTCGGTCCAATAGTAGACAATGCTGAGCTAACTAACGGTGTTAAAATTCCAGGTACGCATTTTAAACTTGAACCAGTACAAGCAGCCTATAATATCAGCTGTATGATTCGGTGGTTGGATTATAATGATACTTGGTTGGCGCAAGAATGGGGACATCCATCCGATAATCTTGGTGCCATTCTCGCTTGCGCTGATTATTATTCAAAAAATAACACGCACTACTACACTATGGCACAAATACTAGATGCCCTAATTAAAGCCTATGAGATACAAGGGATATTGGCTCTAAATAATAGTTTTAATAAACTTGGCTTTGATCATGTAATATTAGTTCGAATCGCATCAACCGCGTTATCAGTGTTACTCTTAGGTGGCAATGAACAGCAGATGATAAATGCATTGTCAAATGCATTTATCGATGGTGCCGCATTACGCGTTTATCGACATGGAGACAATACCGGTCAACGAAAATCTTGGGCTGCAGCCGATGCCAGTAGTCGAGGTGTGAGACATGCACTACTCGCATTAAAAAATGAACCGGGTTACCCAACGGTATTAACTGCAAAAACCTGGGGCTTTAATACAGTTTTATTAAAGAATACACATTTAATTCGAAATGAAGCATACCAACATTATGTTATTGATAATATTTTATATAAAATATCTTATCCAGTTGAATTTCACGCACAAACAGCCGTTGAATGTGCAATTAAATTACATTCCATTTTTTCGACACACTATAATTGTAACACCTCAAAAATAGCAAAGATTACAATCTTTACCCAACGTGCTGCGATGAAAATAATCAATAAACCCGGTATTCTCAGAAACCCGGCTGACCGTGACCATTCTATTCAATATGCTGTAGCAGTAGCGCTACTAACAGGAACACTCGTTACCGAACACTATCATGATAATTACGCTCTTGAGGAAAATAACAAACTTAATATACAAACCGTAACCGATAAAATATCTGTATTTGAAGATGAACAATACAGTGCCGATTACTATGATGCAGATAAAAGAGCAATCCCTAACCGTATTGAAATTGAGTTTGAAAATAACAAAGTGTATTCCGAACAAGTTTTATATCCACTTGGTCATAAGCTACGTCGAGAACAAGGTCTACCGTTATTAAAAGATAAATACCGAACCTCTATGTCAACGTTTTATACTGATGAGAAAAATCAAGCCATTATGGATTTATACTCCAATTATGATAAGTTTATATCGCTATCGATTACAGAATGGATGAGTTTAATGCATTTATAAACAGTTACATTTTCCGTCGGTATTGCCCACCAACAACAAATAACGCATCAGTAATTTGAGCAAGGCTACAAAATCGTGACACATCCATCAAACATTCAAAACTATTTTCATTCATTTTAATACTGTCGATTAATTTAGTAACAGCCACTGTCGACTCCGCTTTATTATTTTTTAAAAAAATATTCAAGCTATTAATTTGTTGTTGTTTTTTAATGTCAGAGCAATGTATTACTTTATTTTTTTTAATTGTATTGTTACTTTCAGTGCTAATAAAGGTATTAACGCCAACTAGTGGGATTCGACCATCACTTTTCTGTGTCTCAAAGTACAGGCTTTCTTGTTGAATTTTATTGCGTTGATAAAAAGTTTCTAAAGCACCAATAACCCCACCGCGCTCAGAAAGACGCTCAAATTCTTGATAGACTTGTTGTTCAACCATCTCAGTTAATTCTTTTATAATGTACGATCCTTGTAATGGGTTTTGATTTATATTTAATCCAAACTCCTGATTTATAATCATTTGAATCGCCAACGCTCGATGCACTGACTCTTCCGTTGGTGTGGTCACGGCTTCATCATAGGCATTGGTGTGTAAACTGTTACAATTGTCGTTAATGGCGTATAAAGCTTGCAAAGTAGTTCGAACATCGTTTAATTCTATTTCTTGCATGTGCAAACTTCGTCCAGAAGTTTGTATGTGATATTTAAGTTTTTGGCTTTTACTATTGGCATTATAGTGATAACGCATTGCACGCGCCCATATCCGTCGTGCAACTCGGCCAATCACGGCATACTCTGGATCCATACCATTACTAAAAAAGAAACTAAATTGGCTCACAAAATCATCTACCTTCATGCCTTTGGATAAATAATATTCGACAAAAGTAAATCCGTTAGCCAAGGTAAATGCTAATTGTGTTATCGGGTTCGCGCCTGCTTCGGCTATATGATAACCACTTATCGAAACACTATAAAATTTAGTAATTTTTTCATTTATAAAGTACTGTTGGATATCAGACATCAACGTTAATCCAAACTGCAATGAAAATAGATTTTCGTTTTGTGCTAATTCTTCTTTTATAATATCCGCTTGTAATGTGCCGCGTATATATTTAAGCGTATTTTTTTTAATTGTTTGGTAAGTTTCATCATCAACTAGTAATTCCCCCGATATTCCTAATGTCGCTAAACCTAGGCCATTATGGTTATCGGGCAGTTGTCCATAGTATTGTGGACGTTGTTTATTTTTGAAGTATTGAGTAATGGTGGCTTCAGCTTGTTGCCATAACCCTGAGTCTTTTAAATGAATTTCAATTTGTTGATCGATTGCGGTATTAAAGAACCAGGCAAGTAAAATTGCCGCCGGACCATTTATTGTCAGTGAGACCGAGGTATTTTTATCTGCCAGATTAATTCCGGAGTACAATTTCTTCATATCATCCAAACACGCAATCGAGACACCTGACATACCGATGCACCCAAAATTATCGGGATTTAAATTAGGCTCACTCCCGTATAGGGTTATTGGATCAAAGGCGGTTGATAAACGAATACTTTGTTGGTCTTTCATTAAATAAAAGAATCGTTGATTAGTATCTTCAGGAACCCCTTCGCCGGCGAACATTCTAGCTGGTTCTTCTGCAACAGAGCGATAAGGAAACACCCCGGCAGTAAATGGAAAGTTTCCGGAAAAATTTTCATTCAATAAAAATTCTAAAGTATCTGACTGACTATTAAATTTTGGCGTTGCAATTAGTGGTATATTAAGGTGACTGAGTGATTCTTTATACTTTGCCGTAGTTTGATTATTTCCCTCAGATACGTTCTTTGAATTCCACTGCTGTAATAGTGACACGCTATTGTCATCTAATAAATCGAGTGTGGCGTTGTATTTTTTTTCTAAGACTGATAAAGATTTACTTTTAATTTTTTGATATAATTCTGGAATTTTTGTTGAATCGCTGGTTACGACTTCAGTTAAACATAAATGCAATGATTCTAACCTATGAACAGTGTTAACTTGCTCTCGGTTATGCTCTGATTGTATTTTTGCTTCTAACCCAATTTCCAATAAATAGTTTTTACGACTATTTGGAATAATAGCATTTACCGCAGGTTGCCAGATAGGTTGCTGGACCGTTGTTTTTTCGATATAACCCAAATCATGGATTATGCTATTAATGCAATCCCGAGTACCAGGATCGTTGAAATTATTAGCTATAATGGGGTAAACCGGACAAACATTAGAAGTCTCTAACTGTTTATGGTTTCGTCGCCATTGTAAACAGATATCGTTATATGCATCTTCACCACCGATTTGATCACATTTGTTTAAGATAATTTTATCGGCATAATCTAACATCTCAATTTTTTCTAACTGACTGGGCGCGCCATAATCCCGTGTCATTATATAATACGTACTATCAACCAGTTCAACGATTGATGTATCGCTTTGTCCAATACCGGCGGTCTCTACCAAGATCAAATCAAACTGTTGAATACTCAAAAATTGTAACATAGTTTTTAATACTGGGGTTATTGCAACATGATCTGTTCGTGTTGCAATTGAGCGCATAAATAGCCGTTGATGAGACTGGCTGTTTATTCGTAACCGATCACCGAGTAATGCCCCGCCACTTTTTTTTCGTGTTGGATCAATGGCTAAATAAGCAATAGTTAACTTCTGTGGTAGAAATAATAGTGCTGCGAGTAATTCATCAATGAAAGTACTTTTGCCTGATCCACCGGTGCCGGTTATACCAATGATAGTATTTTTATGAACAGTTAACTCTATAGCATTTTTGTCTATACTGTCGACACACAAGCCATCAACGTGTTGTTCTATTACGCTAAGTTGTTTTGCTAAGTTATAATCATTTAGTTTGGGGGAATTAAGATTAGAACTATCTAGTTTATATTTTATTGATTTTTTTCGAATAGTTTCACAACGTTGAATTAAGTCCTGTGCCATACCATCCAAACCAAGCTTTACGCCATCAGCGACAGTATAAATTTTTTCAACTCCGTAATCTTCTAACTCTGCTGCTTCTTTTGAACAAATGGTACCACCACCACCCCCGAACACTAAAATAGCTGTTTTTGGATCGCGATTAGTAGTGGCTTGTTTGAGATGATCAATTAAAAATTTAAAATATTCTAAATGTCCACCCTGATAGGAACTAATAGCGATAGCATTAACATCTTCCTGTATTGCAGCATGAACCAAATCCTCAACACAGTGATTATGACCAAGGTGAATTATCTCAGCGCCGTTGTCTTGCAGTACCCGGCGGATAATATTAATGGATGCATCATGGCCGTCAAAAATAGCCGTTGCGGTTAATATTCGAATTGGAACAATCATATTAGAACCTGTTACTAAGCTCCCAATAAAGTACTATACTTATTCCGGTCGTTCTAAATCTTTAATCACGGCCATAATAAAGCGACACGCTTCGCCGCCAGTGACAGCCCGGTGATCAAAGGTAAGTGATAATGGAATTCGAGTATGTATTTTTATTTCTCCAGAAACGACTACCGCCTCGTCACGCGCGGTACCTGCTCCTAAAATGGCAACTGTGGGTGGCACTACAATCGGATTTGCATAACGACCACCGATGCCTCCAAAGTTTGATAAAGTGATGGTATTACCGCGTAATTCCTCAGGCAGTATTTTTCTATTGTTCAATGCTTTTTTTAATTCTTCAATTTTCTCTCGCAGTCCAACTAAAGAAAACTGAGCAACATCTTTAATCACCGGTACAAATAATCCATCTTTGGTATCAACCGCAATGCCAAGGTGTATTTGTTCAATGATTCTGCGACCAATCGAGTGACTGTCATACCAGGCATTTAATGCCGGTTCACTCTGACATGCCGAAATGATTGCACGGATTAATCGAATGGTTGTGTCATGTGTTTGTGTCCAAGCGGCAATATCTGCATCTTCATTTAACGTTACCGCAACCACCTCAGCATGAGCATTTGCCATTGTAGTTGCCATGGCACGACGAACCCCCTTTAACGGTTGTAGCTTACCTACTTCACTTAATATTTTAGTTACCCGTTCAACATCTTTTGAGGTTATTGTGCCATTGGGACCGGTTGGCGTTATCATTGATAGTTCGACATCATGACGACGTGCCAAGGCACGTACTGCAGGCGTTGCTTTTAAACCAGTCAGGTTTTTACCGATAGCGGATACGGCTTGCGCTTCTTCCTTATGAATACTGTTGCTAACAGGCATTTCACCAACAACCGAACCTTGATCATCTGGCTTGTTGTTTAATTTTTTACTACCATCATCTGAACCACCAAATTCTAGTAACGGATCGCCAGTATGGATAATATCGCCTTCTTCACCGAAGAATTTTACAATCACACCAGATTGTGGGCTTGGTATCTCTATTAACGCTTTTGCTGTTTCTACTGCAACAATCGCCTGGTCAAGCGCAACGGTATCACCTTCTTTTATTAACCATTCTGCAATTTCTGCTTCGGGTAGCCCTTCACCTAAGTCGGGTAATTTAAATATAGTCATTCATACTCCAATGCTTTAACAGCGGCTGAAACAATTTGATTAACACTCGGCATATAATAATTTTCGAGTCGGTATAATGGCATCACAGTATCGTATCCGGTGACACGCTGAATGGGGGCAAGCAAATAAGTCAAACCAAACTCGGCCAATTGCGCTGCAATCTCAGCACCCACACCACAGGTACGTGCAGCTTCATGGATAATTATGCAGCGTCCGGTTTTTTCTACGGAGGCCAGTATGGTGGTCATATCCAATGGTTTAATGCTAGCAACATCAATCACTTCGGCAGAAATATGTTGCTCAGCTAATTGATCGGCAGCTTGCAAGGTTTCATGCATCATTGCACCCCAACTGACTAAAGTAATATCATTACCATCTTTAATGGTAAAACAAACGTCTAACGGCAACGCTAGCCCGTCATCCGCAACTTGTTCTTTTTGTAAACGGTATATTCTTTTAGGTTCCAAAAACACCACCGGATCCGGATCTCGAATTGCCGCTAACAATAAGCCATAGGCACGAGCCGGTGATGAGGGGATCACTACCCGTAAACCTGGCATGTGTGCAAACAATGCTTCGGTACTTTCGGAATGATGTTCTGGTGCATGAATACCACCGCCATAAGGCGCACGTAACACCATTGGACACGTTAACCGTCCTCGAGTTCGATTTCGCATACGACTCGCATGGTTTATCATATTTTCCATTGTCGAATAAATAAAACCCATAAACTGAATTTCTGCAACTGCTCGAATCCCTTGGGTTGATAAACCAACGGCCATACCCGCTATCAATGTTTCCGATAGCGGTGTATCTAATACCCGTTGTTCACCAAATTTTTCTTGTAAGCCATCGGTAGCACGAAACACACCGCCATTAAGACCAATGTCTTCTCCTAATAAAACAACATTTTCATCATTACTCATTTCCCACGAAAGTGCAGCATTGACGGCCTCTACCAAATTAATATCAGCCATTATTTTTTCCTTTTTGAATCACTTCATTACGCTGGCTGATTAATGCTTCGGGTAAGCTTTCATAAATAAACTCAAACATTGATTCGGGTTTTTGAGGTGCAGTATTCAAATATTCTTGAACTTGTTGTTCAACCTCCTGCACACTGTTGTCATGGATTGCTTCTAATTCAGATTCAGTGATTAGTTTATTATCAAGCATATAAGTTTTTAATCTTAATATTGGATCATATTTCCAATTTTCTTTTAATTCAGCTTCAGAACGATAACGTCCAGCATCATCTGCCGTGGTATGATCAGACAAACGATAACTAATTGCTTCTATGACACAAGGCCCAGCCCCTGACCGAGTGAGTTCAATGGCTTCTGATATTTTATCGTAACATGCAATAATATCATTACCATCAATTTGCTGTGCTCGAATACCTGCAGCAACCGCTTTTTGCGCTAATGTTTCTGAAGCCGATTGTTTTTCACGTGGTAATGAAATTGCCCATTGGTTATTATTGATAATAAATATTACGGGTAACTCCCATAATCCAGCGGCATTGATTGCTTCATAAAAATCGCCTTTTGATGTTGCGCCATCACCAATGACACACACTGTCACGTCGGTTTTTTGTTGCAGTTTCATGGCATACGAAACTCCTGTCGCATGGCAGGTTTGACTGGCTATCGGCACACATATAGGAAAATCTTTTGGTGCATTTTTAAATGCCATTCCCGTTTCATCGCCGCCCCAATACAGTAAAATTTCACACATGCTGACACCACGAGAAAATTGAGCAGCATAATCACGGTAGGTTGGTACCAATACATCGTCTTTTAACATGGCAGCTCCAATTGCCGTCGCTATTGCTTCTTGGCCGAGTGAAGATGCATAGGTTCCTAATTTTCCGGTACGTTGCAGGTTGATGGCTTTATGATCAAAAACACGAGTACGTTCCATTGTGGAATAAAACGTAATAAGGTTTTGTTTTTCTAAAGTTGACTCGTTACAATCACCGTGCAATTGCCCTAAATGATCTAGAAATTGGGTATATTGGATATTAAGATCATAATGAACAGCCATTAGTGTTAATACTCCGTTTATTATTAGTTTATCTACCTTGCACCACTGACAAGGACTCTCTATTTTTATGCTCTAGTAAATACTTCTGAGCAATTTCAATAGCAATTAAATTGCTGCATTTTTTTTGTTTAGCCGCTATCTGCAATACTTCTAAGACTGAGTCATAAATATTATTGATTTTATTTATTAATTTTTCAGTATCCTCGACATAGGCTATTTGTAATAACCCTCCAGAATTAATAACAAAATCAGGTACAAAAATTATATTTTTCTGACGCAACATTTCTCCAAAACGTGTTTCACTTAATTGATTATTTGCAGCACCAGCGATAATTTTAGTTTGAAACTGTTCAATACTATTTTCATTAATTATTTGTCCTAGAGCGCACGGAGAAAAAACATCACACGGTGTAGAAAAGACATTATCGGGTTGAATGATTTTTGCAGAAAATTCATCCTGACATTGCTCCAGCGCTTTTTGGTTAACATCACAAATAGAAATTTTGGCACCTTGCTCAAATAGATAACTCGCTAAGTGATACCCAACGTGCCCTATACCTTGAATTAATACGTGTACTCCTTCTAAGTTATTTCTATTTAAAACTTGCACACAAGCAGCCTGAATTCCTCGCAGAACACCGCGCGCAGTATGCGGTGATGGATCACCAGAACCAGTTGATAACTTAGAGTTACAAACAACATGATTGGTTCGTTGTGCCACGATATCCATGTCGTCAGTACACGTGCCACTATCGACGGCTGTAATAAACTGCCCCCCCAGTGACTCAATAAAATCACCATAAGATGCCATTAAAGCGCGCCGATCATATACCCTATTCGGTAATACGATAACAGCCTTACCACCTCCAAACGGGAGTCGATTAAACGCCGCTTTATAGGTCATGCCTTTTGCGAGATTTAAAGCATCACGTACTGCGGCATTCGTTGAGTGGTAATGAACAAATCGGCAGCCACCAAGTGCAGGGCCAAGCACCGTGCTGTCAATTGCTACAATAGACTGTAATTGAGTTTCTGAATTATTCGAAAAATGAATGCTCTCAAACGAATCCGAAGATTGTTTAAAAAGATCGTCTATCATATCAGTAGCGTCATTAGGCATTTACCCTATCCAAGAACGAAAAGTATCTACTATTAATTCTAGTTCAATCCTTGGAACTTAGCATAATCAAGCGCTTAAATATTTTAAAATCAAGACTGTATGAATTTCCCACAATTTTAAATAGTGAATAGCATTAAATTTAATTTGTTAAATTAAAAACGACAACTCATGGAGAAGACAGACGAGAAGAATCTTTATGCTGCTAGGTATCAAGAACGCGGATGTATTACCCAAGAAGCAAAAGAAAGAACAGAGTTATATCCAATACTAATTCATCATATGATTTAAACCTATTAAACAACAATCGAGGAAATAAAAATGGCAGGACGAATTAAAGTAGGACAATTTAGCATTGACATAAATAATAATGAATTTAAACAATTCTCTACAGGAACCGGTGTACGGACGTATCGTAAATATATTAAGTTTGACCCTGATCTTTCGGGAACAGTTGATGTTGTAGTAGCCATTAACCATATTGATAAGGGTAATGATGCGACAAACATTAGTATAAATACATTAGCAGAAAATGTTGATCGAGAAGGTTTTGAGCTTGTGATGACAGTTTGGGCCGACACTAATATTTCTGGTCTTGGGTGTTCATGGATAGCAGCGTACGGTTAATTCAACCTATCTCTGTCAACAAACATAACTATCAAGTGGATCAAAGTGCGACGCGAAAAGCGTCGCGCGTCTAACCCAAACCGTTATCCTATCCTTGCGACAAGATAACAGTAAAGAATTAACTATTATTGACGTAAAATACGCCCTTCAATAACCTGACTAAAAGGTTGCGGTAATGCTTTTATGTAACTGATCAAAGCATCCAGATCAACTGGTCCGATAACACGATTAATACCGAGCGGCAAAATAGCGTAGTTACTACCACCCGAAGCTATATAACTGTTTACCGCAACGCTATACAAAACCGTTAAATCAATCGCTTTACCTGCAATTAAAATACTAGACTCAATCACGCTGTTATCTGCCAAGGTAGTCGCATCACCGTCTCCATCGGTCCAACTATAACTTATACCCGATGTTTTTAACATTCGCGAACGCGATTGACCGCGCCATTGTTGATTTAATAAATCAACGACTTGTTGTCCGGTTAAATCCATGCGTACCACATTATTATTAAACGGTTGTATTTCAAATAAATTACCCCACGTTACTGGCCCGGCAAAGAGTTCAGCACGAATGCCGCCACTATTGGTAAATGCAATATCCGTTTTCATTGCACTGCGGTGCGCATCGGCAATTAAATTACCTAATGCTGATTCGCCTGCGGCATTTGTCGTTCGTAAAATATCCGCACTGGCAGTACCAATCACTTGGTTCACCAATGGTGCAACAAATAAAGCAGCAGAGCGAACCAATGCGGCTACATCTTCATCGGGTTCCAAACCTGGGCCTTCATCAGCCCAGGTTGTCATTACTTGTGCAGATTTCATAACGATATCGTGTGTTGTTGGATCTAAGGCTACATCAATATCCGCATACGCTGTAGAACGAGAGAATGCTTGAGTCACTAATATCTGTTTGCCATTATTATTGGCCATTAACGCATTAGTAAACTGATGCCAGTGACCGGCAACAACGATATCAATCTCGTCATCCAATTGTTGAATGATTGGCCCAATATCACCACCGACATCGGTTAGATCGGGACTGGTTACACCACTAAAAAATCGTTGTCGTGTACCTTGATGAATTGTAACAATAATCGCACGCACCCCTTTAGCTTTTAATTCGGGGATATAACTATTTATCGCTTCAACTTCATCCAAAAATTTTAAACCTGCAACACCACTTGGCATTACTACAGAAGGTGTTGCGGTTAATACTGCGCCAATAAAAGCAACAGGGATATGGTTTACTTCTTTAATCACATACGGTGGTAAAATGGGTTTACCGGTATCTTGGTATACAACATTTGCCACAACATAAGGAAACTTTGCACCCTGATAGTCTTTATCTAAAAAAGGCCCATTAACATGTTGCCCACCATTTATTAAACGCTGCAGTTCAAGTACACCATCATCAAACTCGTGGTTACCGACTGTGCCGACCAAGTTACACGCAGGGTCATAGTGATAACCATCCTCATACTTCTGAACCTCACAATTTCCATTGCTAAGCATATTTAAAAAATTAATTGAGGGTTCATCTTGCAACAACGCAGAAATTGGCGGTGATGCACCAACGTGATCCCCTGCGTGAACAATGATAGCCCCATAGTCAGACTGTTCGGCTTCGGCTTCAAAATAACTCGCTAACACGGCTGCACCACCCACGGGTCGTCCAAACAACGTTCGAGGTTCAAGTTGCCCATGAAAATCATTAAAGCCTAGAATTTTAAATTTAACCCAGTCTTTTGGATCACTCTGATTATCCTGCCAATAAATTGGAGTCGCAGCTTGGTGCCGCAGCTCGATACTGTCGTCACTTTTATGGCCACAGCTTAAAACTGACTCATCAATTTCAGATGCTATAGCCAAATTACTAATAAAACTAAGGGATGATATTACGGTGGTACTCACAAAAACAGATAACAAAACGCTGTGAAGCAAAGGTCGTTTAGACATAGTGAACTCCTGATGTTAAATACAAATTTTTAAAATTATTATTAATCTATCAAGGATATGTGTTACTAATATTACGTTTTTTTTACTAGTTTATTAAGCTTATTGTTAATTTGCAATTATATTTTGATTTTTTCTTTTGTATAAATATTAATAGATAAGCTGTGTAATGATGGCACACAAAATAACAGCTTATAATACACTGTATAACCTTGAAATAAACTCCGTTATTAACAACTAATAACGGAGTAATAATCATACAGATTAATAGAGGAACTTAATCCTTTCTCGCTTTATTTTTAACGGTAAAAATAAAAGCAATTAAGACTAATAACACAAGCATCGGATCAAATGGTGCTGATGGCGATAAACTACAACCCGCACGTGCCGGATCTTCTGGTTGGGTGTCTGGAATTGGTTTTTGATCGGGTTGTGGTATAACCACAGGTTCGGTTACAGTAATAATGATACTATCACTACTACTGCCTCCGTTAGCGTCATTCACTGTTAGTTGTAGTACCACTGTTGTTTTTTGACTCGGTGCTGCAAATGAAACCGTTGGCGTATTGGCATTAACTAATGAAACGGTTAGTCCTGACACTTGAGTCCAGTTATAGAGTAAATTGGCTGGCAAGGTTTCTTGATCCGTTGCGCTCCCCTTTATGGCTACTGCTTCATTAATATTAACAGAGAAATCAGCTCCCGCTTGCACCACTGGATTTTGATTAACAATTACTTCGGTCACATTTATATTCACAGTATCACTACTACTGCCGCCGTTAGCATCGCTTACTGTTAGTTGTAACACTACTGTTGTTTTTTGGCTTGGAGCGACAAATGAAACCTTCGGCGTATTCGCATTAATTAGTGTTACGTTTAATCCTGATACTTGAGTCCAGCTATAGATTAAATTTACTGGTAACGTTTCCACATCGGTTGCGCTACCTGTGATTGCCACCGTTTCACCGGTTTTAACCGCCAGATCAACACCGGCTTTTACGATTGGATTTTGATTAACGATTGGTGCGAGCACATCAATTTTTACTGAATCACTACTACTGCCACCGTTAGCGTCACTTACTGTAAGTTGTAACACTATTGCTGTTTTTTGACTTGGTGCGACAAATGAAACTACAGGCGTATTGGCATTAATTAAAGTCACGTTTAAGCCTGACACTTGAGCCCAGTTATAGACTAAATTAGCAGGCAAGGTTTCTTGATCCGTTGCACTACCCGTCACGACCACCGTGTCACTTATTTTAACCGAGAGATCTACTCCTGCTTTTGCAACAGGATTTTGGTTAACCGTTAATGTCACGGTCTTGGTTGCGGTACCACCGTTATTGTCTGACACTGTAAGCTGAAATACGATATTGGCGTTATCGGCTGGTATCACGAAACTAATTTGGGGGGCAGTTAAGCTTGATAGATTTAAAACATTCACACCTGCGTTTTGTGTCCATGAGAATGTTATTGGTTGATTATCGGGATCGCTTGAGGTGCTGGCATCTAACGTAATTAAATCACCTTGATTAACAACCCTATCACTTAGGCCGCGAATTATTGGGTTACGATTAACAACTGGAGTAGTATTACATTGATAAATGCGAACATCATCAACAAACCAACCTGTCGAACCAATTAACGCACTGCCCCCAATACGCCATCTGAATTTGACGCTGCGGCCTGCGAGAGATGAAAGATTTAATCGAGTGGAGTTAACATCATAGCGGTGTTCCATGAATGCTCTTCTATTATTGATGGGATTACTTCGATACGTATTTGGGACAATAGATATTCTATTTGTAGCATTATAGCTCAATCCAGAATTGATTAGATTGCCTGCATCCGTCCAGTTGCTACCGTTATTTGTACTGTACTCAAGAACCCCTCCACTGGTTCGATATAAATTATTCTGCCCACTGGCTCTTCGATTAAAAGTTTCAAAAAAGAATTGATGTTTAAAATGCAAATAAGTAGTGCCCGTTGCCGGTACTACGATGCTATTACGCATTGTCGCTTGAAAATCACGAATACCATCATAAGCAACGCCCCACAACAAATTATTTGCACCATCAGGTTTAATTGCCCACGGTGAAACCATTGGTTGATTTGTTTCATAGCGAATTTGAGACGGTAATAACCATTTTGCTGTACCACTTTCAAAGTCATCCATGAAAATATTACTGGGATTTGTTCCGGCCGCACACAATGTCGCTAACCGAGGTTTAACTGTAGTTGTTGGTTCTAAATTCATTTCAACTGCTTTAACTGCCGCGGTTACTTGTATGCAGTCAGCAGTAACAATGCCTGAACTAGGGATATTAGCCAGATTAGTACAGCCAGTAATTAATGCGGTATATAAATCTTTATAATTTGAACCTGAAAATAATAATTTTGTTTGAACTTCATAATAAATTTTAGCAACTTTAGTAATACCCAGACCGATTACAGTGATATCTTGCAGTGCACCATTAACACGGACGCTACGAACTGTGCCACCATCAGTCATTAAAACGGCGGCTTTATTATTAATCGCACTATTATAATGAACACCACCATTATCTAATATTTCAGAATAATAACTACTACTAGTCATTTTTTCTGGTGAAGGTCGTCGTCGAGGATTCAATGGTACCTCTGGGTTACTCATATTTCGAACTGCATATGTAAGGACACCTCTTCGAACGAGTTCATCACCTATAATCCACTTTGTACCGTTTGGATTATACGTTTGATCAATAAGCTCACCCCAAACATCTGAAAAGGACTCACTAATCGCACCTGACTGGTGGTGATAAAATAAATTGGATTCGTATTGTGTTACACCATGGGTTAACTCATGTGCTACTACATCAAGCCCTTGTGAAAACCCTTCACCATAACCCATTTGTCGTCCATTCCAAAATGCATTGCGATATTCAAGACCAGAACCTTTTTCTCCTCCTATGTGGACTGTTGATATAAGAGCCATACCCATATCATTTAAAGCCCCATCAATACTATTTCGGTTATGATTCTGTTTATAAAAATTATAGGTATGACCAGAATATATTTTTGCAAAATCAGCATCTATATCACGAATAGTAGTATTCGGAAACAAACATGGAGTCGTTTCAGTACAACTAACATCATCTGCGGGTTTAGCTGCAGGTAAAATAAGTAAATTAGGATCCACCCACCTTGCAGTATACACAGTCCGATTTAGAGCAGTATCAATCTGATTAAAATTCAAATGCACTACCCCATTATTCGCGTCAATTAACACTAACTCACGAATCGGGTCGGCACTGGCAGCAGTGACTTCTACTCGCCAGACCAATGTTGCAGGGTATTGGCCCGGGCCAATTAGCTTTGCATCATAAATTGACAACTTCGGTATTGATGAATTGAGGTTAGCTACATCAACTGTATATAATTTTGAGACTAAATTTAATGCGATTGCACTCGCATCACTCGCGCTCAATGTTGCTTGAGTATCTAAATTTAAGTTCGGTGATGTTTCACCTGATATTGAATTAAGTTGATTGAGACTATTGGTATTGGCAACTAACTCACCACCAATGATTGGAACATTTTTATAATACTGTTGATAGCGGATTGTAGTGTGATTATCAGCTTGAACCGATTGCTTGGTGGTTCGCAGTTCTTGGTTTAGTCCGCTTATTCCAAACTTACCTGAAAATTGATTTATAATTGCACGATCCAACGATTGAATGTATTGATTTTTAATCGTTATGGCTTGATTATTCACACCTGAAATAAACCGAGCATGTCCGGTTGAATGATTGGTTTTAATGTTTAGTGCGTTTTTTGAGTTTAAACCGGCTGCACTAATTTGAGAATTTACGAGTAAGCCACTTATTACTATTGCAAGAATCAGTTTTTTCATTAATTTAATCCATTTTAATTAATATTTAAAACTACGTTTTTGTAGTTTATTTATTGTCATCATTAACTCAGTATAAATTACTTTCCCATTGAACTTCATTGAATGAATAATGGGGTAACTCACGTTATTAAACTCAAAAGACAGTGACGATGTTTGGCAATCACGGCATTTTGGATTTATTGTTGACTGTACATTTGCGTCACGGGTATTATTTTCAAACTGTTTTTTCGCTATGACTAAGCGTGAGTATATAAAACCTAAAGCTTTGGTATCCTCAATACGTTCGCTTACTGTCGTTTTTGCCATTAAATCGTCTATTTGAATAACGCCATCACTACGTAGTGTCACACGCTCAACCCTGCCATCAAACCCGCCGCTAATATAGTGTTTTAAAGCCCAACTAGTAGAAGTTGATTTAACAAGCGCCGTTTTCTCCACGAAGTCTGTCTGACACGCCGCTAATAAAAAAAAAGACAACAATAAAATGAAATTAATTACTAACTTAATCACGATAAAGCGCAAAGCCCCGTCAAATTTAATACAGATAATCACGCACACGACTCTAGCGAAAATACTGTTGTGTTTTGTAATTTAAAAAGATGTATTGGTAGAAAAATCGAAATAATAATTATTATTAATTAACGCCATTAAGCTCAAAATTTATTAACATCAGAGTAGATCAAGAAAATATTACTCGAAAAAATGACGGTTACCTTTATCAATAAAGTTTAAAAAATAACCAATATCCTTAGGAAAACGTTAACCAGTCGTTATTTATAACCAAGTTTATTACATTCTGTTAAATTAACATCGTTTGATGTCTCATATTGAGAACAAGCTTATTATTTTTAAAGGGAAGTGAGAACCTATCACAGTTTTAGATCCACCCCCCTATTTGGTGCCATGATATAAAGTTAATTAGAATTAAACTTTAGCATTAACACATAACTCACAGTCCGAACATCGACTTTTTTATTTTCTTTTTCTTTGCCCTCGTCAATGGAACCGCTAATACTTTTAATCTGTAATTTAATGTTGGTGTTAGTTCTGGTATTCACACTGTTTTTTGTTAACGTAAGATACTGTACATTACTCGCATTAATGACTTTACTATTTTTATCCATTAATGACCGAACCACTTTTTTCAAATCAAAACTCAACGGTATTTCGTCGCCGATAGTAACCTGCAAGTTGCCATTTTTATGCGTTACGGTGACTAAAGTATTAGTATTGCTATTTTTATGTTTTATCGTGTATTTTTTAGGTTTATGGTTCTGACTATAAAGATACACTGTTCCAGTGCCAAAAAAATCATAATCACGTACATCAAACATTAAACAATCGCTATTATTTGCAGTACGAGAATAATTAAAATTTTTCTCGCTATTTTTTCG
>CAYQUC010000016.1:0-5744 GCA_964420605.1 uncultured Thioalkalispiraceae bacterium
ATGCTAAGTTGGAACTTATTTTATGAGTATCTTTCTCAAGTACACTGTTAGTAACTTTATATTTTCTGTAATCGTGGTTCTGAGCAGTGGAGCCCGACAATGTTTATGCTGGAGTCCATTAGCATAATGAAAATAAAACGCACCAACAATTTACGTACTTTTTAACTCTTTTAATTCTTCAATTGCATCTGCTGCAATTTCTTTCACTTCGTCATTATCATCGTTTAAACATTTTTGTAACGTAGTAATAGCATTCGGGTTTTTAGTTAATGATAAATAAAAACAAGCATCACTTCTAATACGTGCAAGATTATTTTGGGTCATCATAATAAGTGCATCATAGATTGAGTTAAATTGGTTGGCATCAAGTGATTCAAAAATAGCAGAAATACCGACGCGAATGCTTAATGAGGTTTCTTCATCTTCTACTAATAATAATGTTGCGTGTAACCAATTTGGGTAGAGTGTGATAATTTTAGTGAGTTCTTTAATTTTACCTTGGTCTAATAACATCAGGCAGTAATGGCTAATGCCTTTTAACGTTTTACTATTGGAACACCATTGCTGCAGTTCTGTTTCAGAGTACAAGCCTTCAAACTCAAAAAAACCTAATGGAAATTTTAATTGGAGCCACGGAACCGTTCGGGTGTTGAATTGTTTAGCGGCTTCGGGCTGTTGTTCAATATTGATAATTTTTAACTCAGATAGTTGACCTGACTTAATTAATGAACTTAGGCCTGATAGTACGGCAGGGCAATGTGGACAACTCGATGTTAGTAGCATGGTGGCACTAATACCGGTTATCGGGTTTTCTGAATTATCTGATATTAAATTATTTGATGTCATCACTTTTGGGTTCAGTTAATTAATTTAAATAATATAGCTATATCTAGACATAACGTACGGCTAGTTTAACGCTAGTATTACGCTTTAGATTGATTTGTAGTCTACAGTATTAATTTAACACGTAATATGCAATTGTGATGTGGTCGATGTTTTATAAAAAACAAAAGAATATTTTAAAAAGGTTGAACTAAATTGCCGTAACACAGTCTATTACTGTATGCGCTTGTCAGCGCTTCTCCGCTTTACTCCCTTGCGGAGAAGGCTATTCGGTTCCCAAACCGAATAGATATTTAAGCCCGGATTATGCGATTATCCGGGTTTTTTTTTAATTGTCGCTTTCAGTTAGATCCGGTTGAGATTCAGGTTGGAGCCAATTTAAAATTAATAGTTGCGCTTGTTCAACGCCAATTTTCTTCGTTGCTGAAAATAATTGAATGGTGACTAGAGAATAATCGGCCAAAGCTTTTTGTACTTGTAGTAATGAGGCTTTAGCAGGTCCTTTTTTTAATTTGTCGGCTTTGGTTAATAAAATGTGAACAGGCATATCAACTGAATCACACCATTGTAGCATTTGTTGGTCAAAATCCGTGAGTGGGTGGCGCACGTCCATTAATAAAATTAAACCTTGTAACGATTTGCGTGTTTCAAAGTATTGGGACATGGCTGCTCCCCATTCTCGTTTTACGCGGTCTGGAACTTTGGCAAAACCATAACCGGGTAGATCCACCAAGCGTCGCGTATCGTCCAGATTGAAAAACACTAAGTGCTGAGTTCGCCCAGGGGTTTTACTGATTCTGGCCAACGCTTTACGTTGTGTAATGGCATTGAGTGCACTGGATTTTCCGGCATTAGAGCGGCCAGCAAATGCAACTTCGCTGCCAGCATCGTTTGGCGCTTGCGATGGTTTGGGTACACTAATTAAAAACGATATATTTTGAAATTCTTTTTGTAACATATTCAGCTTCTGTACAGGCCAAGTTAGTAGACTGTAGTTAATTGTTATAGTAACTTAATTTAACGTTATTTTTTCATAGTTAACGTATTGGTGCATTATAGTATTTCCTGATAGTTAAAATCTATCTATCTATACAGTACATATATAAGGTATCCGAGAGTAAATATGGTAAAATATGACAATTTTATGAATATTAGCCTTGATTAATATAAGGTTGTTAATCATAATTCACTTGGCAATGCTTGACCAATGTAGTTCTAGTTGGTATATAAGGATTCCATAATTTACGTTGCAAGCGCATTCAACAGTCATACTCGCATCAATACATTCAATGTTGGTGCAATGAATATAATTTGCAGTCGACACAAAATTTTGTATTAGGAGTAATTTAAATGAAAACAATTAGTTATATAGCATCTACAGTGTTACTTTTATCAGCTAGTTCAGTATTTGCTGGTGGCGATGTTACTAAAGGTGAAGCGATATATAAGAAAGCGTGCTTTGTTTGTCATAAAGCTGGCGTTGCTAATGCACCTAAATTAGGTGATAAAGCTAACTGGGCACCGCGTCTTAAACAAGGTGAAGCAGTGTTAGTGAAACATGCAATTAAAGGTTTCAAAGGTAAGAATGGCTTCATGCCAGCAAAGGGCGGACGTGCAGATTTATCTGATCAAGACGTAACGAATGCTGTTGCTTTCATGATTTCTAAAGGCAAATAAGCCTTTTAATAATTTAAGACTTCATACGGGTAGGTAAGCAAAATCATGTTTAAAAAATTTGTAATGGTTAGTTTAACAGCTGGTGTTTTAGTTGCCGCAGTTAACACATCGGTATTTGCGGCAGGTAATGTTGCTGCAGGCAAAACAAAATCAGCCACTTGTGCTGGTTGTCATAATGCTGATGGTAATAGCGCTAATCCGAGCTGGCCAAAACTAGCTGGTCAACACCAAAAATACATTGTTAAGCAGTTAGCGGATTTTAAAAGTGGTAAAACACGTTCAGATCCATTAATGGCGGGTCAGGTTGCAGCACTATCGCCGGCTGATATGCAAGACTTAGCGGCGTATTTTTCCTCACAAAAAATTGTGGCTGGTCAGGCTGATGAGAAATTAGCTGAGCTTGGAGCCAAAATTTTTAAGGGCGGTAATTCAGCTTCTGGTGTTGCATCATGCATGAGTTGTCATGGACCATCTGGTAAGGGTAATCCATTAGCTAATTTTCCATCGTTAGCGGGACAACATGCTACTTACTTAGAAAAAGCACTAAACGATTTTAAAACATCAACAAGAAAAAATGATGCTGGTAAAATGATGCAAAACATCGCAGCTAAAATGACAGATAAGGAAATAAAAGCAGTTTCTTCTTATATCCAAGGGATGAAATAATCTGTTTTTAAAATTGTGACAAAGGGTGGTCCATGGACCACCCTTTTGTTGTTTGTGGAATAGTAAAAATGTTAACGCATTAACACTAAATTGCGGAACCAATATTATAATAAACGTTCTTACAATAAGAGTAGAATTTTAACAAACATAGGACATTAAAAAAGGAGTGATATAAATAATGATGGGCAATTATACAAAACTTAAAACAACATTATTGATTCTGAGTTTAAGCATTTTTAGTTTAAATGTTTATTCAGAGAATTTTGTAGAAGGTGTACATTATAAAAAAATAACACCCATTGTTGGCACTAGTGATTCTTCAAAAATTGAAGTGTTGGAGTTATTTAGTTATGGCTGTCCACACTGCAATAGCTTTGAACCACCTATGCAGGCATGGTTAAAATCAAAACCTGCTAATGTCGTTTTTGGACGACGACCTGTTTCGTTTGGCCGTCAAGTCTGGGCTAATTATGCCCAAGCCTATTATACAGCAGAAACACTTGAGGCTCTTGATAAGGTGCACAGTGCTATGTTTGATGCTATTCATAAAGATAAAAATAAATTATCCAATGTTGATGCCATTAGAAAATTATTTATTAAAAATGGTGTGTCGGGTGATGATTTTGAATCGGCTTTTTATTCTTTCGCGGTTGATGCGCGATTACGTCGAGACCAGCGTACACTAGCTAAATATCAAGGTAATAGTGTTCCAACTATGATCGTAAATGGTAAATACCGAATTGATAGTTCAATGACCGGGCACAGTAATGATCAAATGCTTGAAGTTGTTAACTTCTTAATCAAAAAAGAAGCCAGCAGCGCGAAATAAAAATAACACGCCATTAGTATTTCTAATGGCGCGTTGCTCGATCTGTAACAGGCTCCAAATAATTTTCAATATAGATTTAATAAAAAAACATCATATTGTGATGTTGTCTTCAGCTTTCCTCAAAATAATTTAAATAAAGTTAGTGTGCAGTTGGCCGATATTGACAACAATAGGTTTGCGATCACATTATAATTAAACGTTTGTTTCCTTTATACATGATACTGCGTACTATTATAATCTTAATTTTTATACCTTTTTTATGACAAGCCACTTTTGCGGTATTAACTAGCAGGTTGCGATACATTATTAAATGAATTCAAGCCCTAATATAGTGCTAAACCACTCAAATTTAGATGAATCTGACACAAGCTCAGTTACAAGCGGTGTTAAAACTGAAATTAGAGTAATGAGCTATAATGTGCAAGTTGGCATTAATAGTAGGCGCTTACATCACTATTTTACTCACAGTTGGAAACACATTATTCCGCACTCACAGCGTATTGTGAACATGAACCACATTGCAAAAATAATTGAGTCGCATGATATTGTTGGTTTACAAGAAGTAGATGCCGGTAGCTTACGCAGTAATTTTATTAATTTAACAGAATACTTAGCTGAGCGTTCAAATTTTCCATATTGGTTTCATCAAGTTAATCGAAACTTAGGCCGACTAGCACAACACAGTAATGGCATTGTGTGCCGCATAAAACCGTCTGAAGTTCAAAGCTTAAAGTTACCTGGCATCATACCTGGCCGTCGAGCAATAAAGGTAAAATTTGAAACCAATGCTGATCCTATTGTATTTTTTATTTTGCATTTAGCATTAACTGGGCGAGCAAGATTAAACCAACTTAGCTACATTGCTGAGCATGTAAATCAGTATAAACATGCAGTGGTTATGGGTGATATGAACTGCAGACCAGGAAGCCATGAAATGAGTATGTTATTTAATAGCACCAATCTTAGGGAACCTAGTGACGAACATTTTACTTTCCCCAGTTGGAAACCTCAGCATAATATTGATCATATTCTTGTGACTTCTGGATTATCAGTATCCGCGGTGCAAGTAGATAGTCAACGGTTTTCGGATCATTTGCCAATATCATTAAAAATTACGCTACCAGACTCTACTTATTTGTTAGATACAGCCTTAAGTTAGCAAACCACGGGAAACTTTAATGTCAAAAACAGAACAGGCTAATGTAGAAAAGGATTGGAAACGGAAATATTTTGATAGTTTACGTGAGTTAGAAACGAATGAAAAAAATTGGAACAAGGTTGAAGATTTGCTGCGTTTGGGTATATCACGTTTAACGCTGGTAGCAGAATCAACAGCTAATAAACAACTTGATGATCAAATAGCCTTACTCAGAAAGTCGATTAGAGAAGGGACAGAAAGTAAAAGATTGGTTTTACTTATTGAGAATATTTCTGATGAGATTAAAAAATTACCTGATGCCACTGAAAAAAAATCGACTGATGATGTTAGCACTAGTAACGTTGTAATATCCGAGCTTTTGGATACCATTTTGGATTCAATTATTTACAATGGCGATCAACGGTCTAAAGTTGTTGGTTTCCAAAAAAATTTACAGTCTGATAACAATGACAGTGATGAATTGACACAACAATTTTCAACATTAATGAGTGATTTAATTAAACCTGAAATAATAATTACACCCGCTAATAATATCCCAGAGAACAACAAACCAGAAAGTAACAAACCAGA
>CAYQUC010000016.1:5844-39115 GCA_964420605.1 uncultured Thioalkalispiraceae bacterium
TTACACCCGCTAATAATATCCCAGAGAACAACAAACCAGAAAGTAACAAACCAGACAGTAATAAGCCAGAACAACAGAATTCCAATGTTGAACGCCGCACCGATAATCGTGCAGCGAATGATTTGGACAATGATATTGATCGATCGATGGATAGTAAGACAAATTCATTAGTGGCACCAGCCGTTGGGGAATTAATGTTACAACTGTTAACACGGTTTCCACCTTCATTTACCAAAGTGATTGATGAACGGGCTTTAGCGCGCGCAGCAAGTTCGGCCAGAAATAGAAAAGATTTACTTCATATTGTGGATAAGATGTCACAAGATTTATCGCTGTTTATTAGAAATTTGAGCTCAAAAAATGCTGAAAATTCTTATAGTGAATCTAATGGTGAAATCTTAATCCATCTCTTGCAACGTATTAGTTTACCCGAATATTTAACGGAACAAGCCTTAAAATTAAAACAAACGATAGAAAAAGCTGATCCAAAAAATTCAATTACAACTATGGTTGAGGCAACAGCCGATTTAATTATGCAAATGCGAGTTCGCTTGCAAGCTGAAAAGCAAGAACTCGAACAGTTTCTTTCTGAAATTAGTGAACACTTAAAAGCGCTGGATATTGATATTCAAATAACGTCTCGATTGCGAGATGAATCAGCGGCTAGCTTGCAACAATATGACGAAGACCTTGAAAGTGAAGTACGTGGTTTAGAAGAAAGTTTGGACGAAACTATTGAGCTAGACGGATTAAAGCAACTAGTCGAAGAGCGTGTTAAGACAATACGATTGCACATGGGAGCTTTTCGAAAATCTGAAGAACAACGAAATTGTACCGCAGACGAAACGATTAAAAAACTAACTAATCGAATCGATGAGATGGAACAAGAGACTAAATCATTACGCGAAGAAGTGGAAAAAGAACATAATTCTGCCGTTCGTGATGCATTAACAAATATTCCTAATCGCTTAGCTTATGAAGAACGCATTCAATCAGAAATTGAACGCTGCAAACGCTATAACAGCCCAATGGCATTTGTTGTTTGGGATATTGATCATTTTAAAGGGATTAATGATCACTACGGCCATATAGCCGGTGATAAAGTATTGGCTGTTATTGCTGAGGTATTAAAGAAAAATTTACGTGCAGCGGATTTTATCGCACGTTACGGTGGTGAAGAATTTGTGGTTATCATGCCTGAGACCGAAATTGATAAAGCCGAAAAAGGTTGTGAGAAAATTCGTGATGCTATTGAAAGCTGCAATTTTCATTATCGTGATACCAGTGTTCCAATAACGGCTTCCTGTGGTTATACCAGCTATAAAGAAGGCGATAGCCGGGACAGTTTGTTTGACCGTGCCGATAAAGCCTTGTACAAAGCCAAAGAAAGTGGTCGAAACCGTTGCATTAAAGCCACATAAAAACTAATTAAACGCACTTAGTATAAATAAATTCAATACGTTATTCTGTTATTAAACACCATATTAACACACTGTAAAAAAGCAACTATTGTTGTGGTTGCATTATAGTAACTGTCGTGATTTTTTATCAATATGAATTGATAAATCGCTTTGTAATTTAACGACAATATTCTCAAGGAAAACCATACTAGGTCGATAGTAGTTATTAAAGCATTAGGAAATATCGATGGTCAACTGGTTTACAAATGTGAAGTTTATTATTTGGTCTGGCTTTATCGCTGTGATTATATTAATGCTTATTTTAAGTGCATTTATGATATACAAAATGAAGCAGCAAGCGGATCAATTTAATGATGTTGTTAAAATTAATAATTTAAAAGTTGGCCTGTCCCAGGTTATGCGTGACTCCATTCGCTCTCAATCATTAACGCTAAATAAAATGCTATTGACTGACGATAGAGGCTTTAGGGAGAAAGAAAAACTCAAGTTTACTGTTTTTGGCAAGCTCTTTATTAATGCGTTTAATGATTTTAAAAAATTTAAAATGAATGATGAAGAGTTGATATTAGTAAAGTCCATGCAAACTACTGTGGATATCAGTTTCCCTTTAAGTCAAAAAATATCATCGCTGTTATTGGATCGTAATAATATCAATGTTATTAAATTGGATGTTTTGTCGGCATTAACGGCACAGGATAATACCTTGGCTAAGCTTGATGAGCTTATAACGCTGCAAAAACATTATAACGAAATATCCGTTAATACGACTCAGGAAAATATGAACAACATGCTGACGCTGTTAATACTTGTAGTGTCTATTGCAATTGTATTTTCGATTATTGTATCTCAAACAATCAGTAAAATTGTTTCGCTTAAAAATAAAGAAATTGAAAAAGTGGCAGAAACCAAATCGATGTTTTTAGCGAATATGAGTCATGAGATCAGAACGCCGTTAACTGCTATTATTGGTTTTGCAAAATCACAAATGTTACCCAATTTACCAACGGCTCATAATGAACGGGCTAGTAAAATAATCTTACGCAATAGCGAACATTTATTGTCGGTAATAAATGATATATTGGATTACTCTGAAATTAAATCACACAACCTTGAATTTGAATATACTGAATTTTCACTTTTTAAATTAATGGATGATGTGCAATTATCTTTGGGACATTTCATTGAACTAAAACCAGTAAAGTTTAATGTTAATTATAATTATCCATTACCTAAAACCATTCGGACAGATAAGTTACGATTGCGACAAATAATCATGAACTTGTGCAGTAATGCAATTAAATTTACTGATGAAGGCTCGATTACCGTTAATATTCGATACGATCATTTAACGAATGATATTCATGTTGGGATTGCGGATTCAGGCATTGGTATGACCGAAGAACAGCAGGGTAGGATGTTTCAGACTTTTAGTCAGGGTGATATTTCAACAACGCGAAAATACGGTGGTACCGGTTTGGGATTAACTATTTCGAAACAGCTCACAAATTATTTAGGTGGTGATTTAAGTGTTGTTAGTGAGTTTGGTATTGGCAGTACATTTAATTTTAACATTAAGAATGAACTAGAAGATAAAAATACAGAAGTGATTTTAATTAATCAAGCTGCTACTGGTACAAATGATGACGTGGCACTGCTGAATATAGATGATCATGATCGTGTTAGCGGTTCCATTTTATTAGTTGAAGATGTAGCCGACAATCAGGAATTAATCGCATTTTATTTAGAAGAGATGGGCGCTAGCGTTACTATTGTTGATAACGGTAAAAAGGCGGTAGAAGTTACGCGCGATAAACAATTTGATTTGGTTTTAATGGACATGCAAATGCCCGTGATGGGCGGACTTGAGGCTGTTCAGCGTATTCGTGAACGCGGTGATCAGTGTCCGATTATTATGTTGACAGCCAATGCTGCGAGTCATTTTAAAGAACAAAGTTTGGAGGTGGGGTGTGATGGCTTTTTGAGTAAACCGCTTGATGAACAAGCGCTATTTGAGGTGGTGCGACACAGGCTTAAACTGCTTAAACCGTTAAACAGCTTAGCGTTACATACGCGTAATATTCAAACCGAATTTAATGAAGAGCTGATTATTTCCAGTTTACTTGCAAAAGATCCGAGTAAATACACTAAATTTATTACAAAATTTGTAGATTACTTACCAACCTATATCAATGAAATTGGTGAGTACATTAAAGTTAAAAATGATAATGAGCTTAAAAATATCACACATAAATTAAAAGGCGTGGGCGGTAATATGGGCTTTAAAGTCTTAACGGACATCTCCGCTAATTTTGAAATTGCAATTCAACAAGGTAATCGTGATGAAATAGCTCGACAATTCGCTGCGCTCAAAGCTGCTGCGAAAAAAATATACCGTGGTAATGAGCAGCAGTCTGACTCTAAAACAGCTTAATACCCTTTTATTTGTGTATATATTATATAGTCGCGTCAATTGAATTCTGTTATGGCATCATCATTAATTAGAATCAGAAATTTTGATTAAATTTACTCAAGATATATCTTCCAGATTACAGAAACGATATAATTTCGCAAAATTTAGAGGCTTATAATGGCTATTTTCGATCAATAGCCGCATTATAGGTCAATTCTGTTGATAGTTGAGTTTGGAGACGTTTTGTGAGTGATTCTGATAGTTCATTTTTTAAAACCCTTATTATTGTTCTAGTTATATTGACGATATTTATGTTGTTAAGTATTTTTATTGCTCGTACTTTGACATCCAAGTCACCGGATGCCATTGCGAATGATCCAATGTATCAGGCAGCATTGTTAGAGCGTATTAAACCCGTGGCTAGTGTGCAAATTGGTGCTGCTTCTGGTGGTGCTGCGGTTGCTATGTCTGGCGAAAAAGTATACACAACTGCATGTGCAGCTTGTCATGGAACAGGCGCTGCAGGCTCACCTAAGCTTGGTGATATAGCCGCATGGAAGCCACGAATTGCCCAAGGCATGGCGACAATGATTTCTCATGCAATTGACGGCTTCAATGCAATGCCTGCTAAAGGTGGCCGAGCTGATTTGAGTGATGATGAGGTTAAAGCCGCTATTAAGCACATGGTTGATAACAGCCAATAAAGCGGGTGTTTAACCACCACAAGCAGTGCGGCTTGTGGTGGTTAAAATTTATACAGTTCTACGTATTGTTACTTCTCTACTCATTTTAATTTATCCCGACAGCAACTTATTTAATCCGAGTTATTTTAGCCCGATTTATTTTAGCATGGCCCGCATATTTTCCAAATGCGCCAAGCCACGCTCAATACGGGTTTCAGGGTCTTGTTCACTGGCTTTACCTTGCCAGTCTAAATCATCTTGCGGTAGTTCATCTAAAAATCGACTTGGAGTGCATTCAATTATTTCGCCGTAGCGTTTGCGGTACGATGCCACGCTCATGGTTAAGGTTTTTTGTGCTCGGGTAATGCCAACATAGGCCAGACGGCGTTCTTCTTCGATGTTCTCTTCTTCAATACTGGTTCGATGCGGCAGAATTTCTTCTTCCATGCCAACCAAAAATACGTGGGGAAATTCCAGACCTTTAGCCGCGTGCAAGGTCATTAAACGAACTTGATCTTGATCGCTATTGTCGTCGTCACTATCCAGAATATCAATCAGGGTTAGTTTGTTAACCAAATCAATTAATTTAATGCCGGCATCCTCACTAATATCATCATCCTCTGCATCGCTTTTTTTCGCGAGTCGTTGCATCCAATTGACTAAATCAAGCACATTGTCATAGCGGCGTTTAGCGTCGGTTTCATCTTTGGAGTTGTCGAGTAAGTAGGTTTCATAGTTGATGTCGTCGAGCAATTGGCTAACAGCGTTCATTCCAGCTTCGGATTCAGCGCGGTCAGCGATTTTAACAACCCATTCTGCAAAACGTCGCAAACGTTCACAGGCTTTGGCACTAAGGCTTTGTTCCAAGCCCATTTCAAAACACGCATCTAATAAACTTATTGAGCGCATACTGGCATAGTGGCTTAATTTCTCAAGTGTGGTTGGGCCAATTTCACGCCGTGGGGTATTCACAATTCGCACAAATGCATTATTGTCATGTGGATTGGTTACCAAGCGCAAATAAGCCATAATGTCTTTAATTTCTGAATAAGAAAAAAATGACATACCGCCGCTAAGATAATACGGAATATTATGTTCACGTAAACTACGCTCAAACAATCGAGACTGATGATTGCCGCGATATAAAATAGCATAGTCACTGTATTTAGTACGTTTCATAAATTTACTGTGCAGCAGTTCAGCAGTGACTTGTTCGGCCTCGTGTTCGTCATTGCGTGTGGTGAGTACTTTTATGGGATCACCATAACCCAGCTCACTCCATAATTTTTTTTCAATCAAGTGAGGGTTATTTCTAATTAAGGTATTTGCTGCATTTAATATTCTACCGCTGGAGCGATAGTTTTGTTCGAGCTTGATTACTTCAAGGCTTGGATAATCGGTTTGCAGTTGAAACAGGTTTTCAGGTTGTGCGCCACGCCAAGAATAGATTGATTGATCGTCATCACCCACCACTGTAAATGCACCGCGTACGCCGACCAAGGTTTTAATTAAGGTATATTGTGTTTCATTGGTGTCCTGGTACTCATCGACTAGCAAATAACGTATTTTATTTTGCCAACGTTCCAATACCTCTGGATTAGTTTGAAACAATAATACCGGTAGCATAATTAAGTCATCAAAATCCATGCCATTATAGGTTTTAAGATGGTGATTATATTGCAAATAAATCTGAGCAGCAGTATTGTCGGCAACATTGTCAGTTGACAAAGTGATGGCGGATTCAGGTTGGATGAATGCACTTTTCCAAGACGATATTTTTTGCAATATAATTTCAGAAGTATCTTTTAGTGTTTGACTATTGGTTGCACCAATCAGTTTGGGTAATAATTCACGAATTAAATTTAAACTGTCCGACGAATCAAAAATACTAAAGCCAGGCTGGTAACCCATGGTGACGCATTCTTTACGAATAATATCCAGTCCAAGAGAATGAAATGTTGAAATTCTTAAGCCTTTAGTATTGGTACTCTTGAGTATAGAAGAAACCCGTTGTTTCATTTCTTTTGCGGCTTTATTGGTAAAGGTTAACGCTGCAATATTTTTGGGTGCGTAACCACACTGTTCGATTAAATAAGCAATTTTGGTGGTGATAACGCGGGTTTTACCACTGCCCGCACCGGCGAGCAACAGTAATGGCGTACTAATGTGTTTTACTGCTTTGTTTTGAGCAGGATTTAATAAATTTGGCATGAGTCAACAACGAAGTAAATTACGATTAAAAAATAAGGTATAAGGACAAAGTGTAACAGGCATTGCCCGCAATCGACACAAAAATACTTCTGAATTTCATATTGACAAATAGTGTGCTTAACGAATTTAATGCGAATTTGGGTTCAGTCATTACTCCGATTTGATTAAAATAAATACGATAATGTCTCGCGAATAGTGGCGGTTTAACTTTTTAGTAGTAGATAATGAACCGTGAAAGAGCAGAGATTCAAAATCAATTATGGTACGACTAAAAGTGTAAATGATTATTCCGTGTTACTAGCTACGGTTATTAAAGTGCGTATCGATATTATCGATAGCAAAGTGAATACAATTTTTAGATATTATTCTACAGTGATAAATATCACTTCAACTGACTCTCGAAACCTCATCGAATAATCAAATCTGGTGAATGTTGAATTTAGTTATTCCATAATAAAATCAATATTTTAGATTACGTAAAGATGACTTATTCAATTTACCATGTTTGAAATAAGCATTTTCCTATTTTTTAACAATAAAATAAAGTTTTTGCCTATAACATCCGATAACAAGAAGGCTCCAACAAAATTATAGATGTCTGGTGGACATCTATTCTAAGCAAATATATAGGACTAAGTAGATATTAATTAATATGGCATCTATAACTTCAAAATACAAACATAGCCAATTTTTGTGGTTACCAATTCTATCCGGAATTGTTATTGCCGGTAGTTCAAGTTTGATTACTTCATTTTCTGTGGTACTTACTAGTTTAATAATATTTGTGAGTATAGTAACCGGAATTATTTTGGAGTTAAAGCAACGTAAACAGCTTAAAATTTTTGAAGCAGCCGAAATTTCTTTATCAGAATTGAATACTAAAACAACTGAAATTCAAGGTGTCAATCAATCCAAGGCTATTGTTGATGTTGTCGAGGTGTCAAGCAGACAAATTGAAAGTTCTCGCACACAAACGGAAACGGCAATAACCGAAATGGCGATGCGTTTTGGAAGAATTGTTGAACGCTTAACAGTTGCTTTAGAGTCGTCAAAACTTGCCAATGTTTTAGTTCCACCAGAAAAAAACACCTTGTTAGATAACGTTTTTGATAATAGTAGTACTCAATTGAATAATATGAACAAAGATATGGCTAAGGCTCTCGATGATCGAAAAAATTCTTTTGAGCACCTTCAAGGTTTAGCTGAAGAAATTGGTGCACTGCAAGTTATGGCCGAAGGAGTCGAAAAAATTGCATCGCAAACTAATTTATTAGCATTAAATGCAGCTATTGAAGCTGCTCGCGCTGGTGAGGTAGGACGAGGTTTTGCCGTGGTTGCCGATGAGGTTCGAAGTTTATCCATTAAATCAGGTGAAACGGGCAAACAAATTACAGGTATTGTTCATAAAGTAACATCACTAGTTGATGAAACATTAGAGTACGCTACGGAGTTAATGGCAAACGATATTGTTTTAGAAAAAGAAGGTGTTAAAACAATTAAATCGGTGCTGGATAGTCTGCAATGGATTACTCAAGGCATGGCTGATTCATCAGAAATTCTTAAAACTGAGAGTAATGAAATTATTGTTGAAGTTAACGATATTTTAGTGTCTTTACAATTTCAGGATCGAACCAGTCAAATTTTAGAACATGTTCGTGATGCATTGGAATCTTTAGTAGAAAATATTCGAGACGATGAAGTTAGAGCAAAAAATGGCGAGTTACCACTAATGAATATGAATAAAATTTTGGAGGTACTGGAGCAATCGTATACAACTGATGAGGAAAGGCAGTTGCATCGAGGTGAATCAGTTGACGGTAGTAATAGCGATTCCTTGGAGTTTTTTTAAAATCGCCAGTAGCAGGGGTGTATTGATAACATGTATTAAAATGCGTGGCTGTTTTACTGCTCGGTTTCAAAATACAATGTTATGGTAGTGGATAGGAACAGGTAGCTAGAACTGTAATTGTGAATGTAACGAGGAAAGTATAATGGGAAAGACAATTTTAGTGGTAGACGATTCGGCATCATTACGCCAAGTTGTTTCAATTGCGCTCAAAGGAGCGGGTTATACTGTGATTGAAGGTTCTGATGGTGCCGATGGTTTATCAAAACTTGATGGAACCAAGGTTCATTTAATTATCAGTGATGTCAATATGCCCAATATGGATGGACTGACAATGGTGCAAAAAATAAAAGATATGGCGGCTTATAAGTTTACGCCAATTATAATGTTAACCACGGAAGCCGGGGCCGACAAAAAAGATATTGGTAAGTCAGCGGGCGTAAAAGCATGGATGGTGAAACCGTTTAAACCAGACCAAATGTTAGATGCTGTATCGAAATTACTGCCCTAACTTTAACAGGTATTAACATACGTTATGTTTACAGCAAAAAAAAATCGAAAAGGTTTGTGTGAAGTAACTTTAGATGGCGAGTTAACGATATATGAAGCAGCCGAATTAAAAGCAGAGTTTGATAAATACATTGATAAATGCAAAGCCATTACAATAAATTTATCAGCTGTCTCAGAGATTGATACTGCCTGTTTTCAAGTATTGATGATGGCAAAATCAGAATGTCTGAAAAAAAATAAAGAATTCACAATGAATGCACATAGTCCAGCAGTTTTTGATGTATTAGAGTTGCTGAATATGGAAAGTTATTTTGGCGATCCATTATTGGTATGACTGAAATGATTGAACAATGCCCTATACGCTACAGGAGTTTTAGATGAGTAGCCCCGAAGAAACCTTTTTACTAGAAAGCAGTGAATTGTTAACCGCAATGGAAGATGCTTTATTGCAGATGGAAGATACTCCTGATGATCCAGATTCCATTAATGCTATTTTTAGAGCTGCTCATACCATAAAAGGCACCGGAGGTGTTTTTGGTTTTGATGCGGTGGTGTCATTTACCCATGTATTGGAAAATGTGTTAGATAAGGTGCGTGATAATGAAATTAAAATTGATAGTTCCTTAATCGCAATATTATTATTGTCACGTGATCACATTGAAAAACTAGTTGCTAAGGCAGTTGATTCAGAGGATCTCAGTGCCGATGAGATTGAAACAGACTCTAAACTACTCGTTAGCCTTAATGGCTATTTAGGTGATGAAGCTCACGAGGAAACAACAATCAGTAGTGAGGCACAAGTTAGTATTGAGCCAATTGCAACACTAGAAGTTGAAAATGAAGGACAGCTAGTGGAGTCTGACAATTGGCATATTTCACTAAGGTTTGATGCTGACGTTTTACAAAATGGAATGGACCCACTTTCATTCATTTATTATTTACGAAAAATTGGCACCGTTGTTCATGTAACAACGTTACATGAAAACTTGCCTGACTATAAAGATTTTAATCCCGAACTGTGTTACTTAGGATTTGAAATTGATTTGGATAGTAAGGAAAGCAAGGAAACTATAGAACAGGTTTTTGAATTTGTTCAAGACATGAGTCAAATTTATATTTTACCGCCACGCGCACGTATTGGACACTATGCTGAAATGATAAGTACATTGCCTGAGAATGATATGCGTATTGGCGAAATATTAATAGCCAGTGGCGCGCTAACAAAAAATGAACTTGATGATGCGTTGAATTATCAATCGACAGTTTCGGAAACAGCTTCTGAAAAATCAAAACCAGCTCTCGGTGAGGTATTAGTCGAAAGTAAAGTTGTTCATAAAGAAGTTCTTGATGCGGCATTAGATAAACAAAATAAAATATTAAAGTCACCGGTTAATACCGTTATAAGGGTCGATGCTGAAAAATTAGATAGTTTAATCAACTTAGTTGGTGAGCTAGTTATTGCCGGAGCAACAACTAGTATGTTGACACGCAATAGTGGCCAAGAAAATTTGATTGAATCAATGTCCAGTATGAGTCGCTTGGTTGAAGAGATTCGTGATAATGCGTTAAATCTTCGCATGGTTCCTATTGGTGAAACGTTTAATCGATTTAAACGTGTGGTGCGCGATGTTAGTAACGATCTGGGTAAAGATATTCGTTTAATTATTGCCGGAGCAGAAACAGAATTGGATAAAACAGTGGTAGAGAAAATTGGCGATCCCTTAATGCACTTGGTTCGAAACTCTATGGACCATGGTATTGAAACAGCGCAAGAACGAACTGCTGCAGGAAAGCTGCCTCAAGGAAACTTAAAATTAAATGCATTTCACGACTCGGGTAATATCGTTATTGAAGTAAGCGATGATGGGCGAGGTTTAGCTAAAGAAAAAATATTAGCGAAAGCGCATGAAAAAGGTTTAATAACAGAAGGCCAAACACTCAGTGATGGTGAAATATATAACTTAATTTTTGAAGCTGGTTTTTCAACAGCAGATAACGTAACCAACCTCTCTGGGCGAGGAGTGGGGATGGACGTTGTACGTCGAAACATCGAAAGCCTGCGTGGTACAGTTAACGTTGATTCAACAATTAATAATGGTACAGTTGTTAGTATTCGCCTACCACTTACCTTGGCTATAATTGATGGTTTCCTAGTGCGGGTCGGAAATTCATCTTATGTTATACCGCTAGACATGGTTAATGAGTGTATTGAACTTAATAGCGAGGAGCACGAAGGAGGTAAGGATCACGGTTATATCAGTTTACGTGAAGAAGTTTTGCCTTTTATTCGGTTACGTGATTTTTTTGACGAGCCAGGAGAGAAACCTGAACTCGAAAGTATTGTTGTTGTGAAATATGGCACTTATAAAGCAGGCTTTGTAGTTGATGAGTTATTAGGTGAATTACAAACCGTCATTAAGCCTATGGGGAAAATATTACAAAATGTTAAAGGCGTTAGTGGCGCTACAATTTTGGGTAGCGGTGAAGTTGCTGTTATTTTGGATGTACCTAATTTAGTGCAACGGGCTGCATTAGTTGCCAATACGATTGTAGCAGCTAACGCGAATAAAGAAAAAAACGATAAAGCTGATTCGCTTATTCATTAATGGTGTAGTCGAATTAAGCAATACTATATTTTAGGAGATTAGATTATGAATTGGTTTACTGATTTAGCTATCGGTAAAAAAATATTAACCGGGTTTGTATTTGTTGTGGTGTTAATGAATGGTGTATTTTATTTAATTTATGACCAAGTGAATATTTCTAACACAATTAATAAAAGCGTGCTCACCGTGCAACATCCTGGAATTGTATTTAGCACTGAAATTTTAAATAATATTAATAAATCAGGGGTAGCGCTACGAAGCTATATGCTGTTGGGAGATGTTAAATATAAACTACAGCGAAAAAAAGCTTGGGAAAATATTAACGCTTCAAAAATACAGCTTAAAGAAGTAGCCGCTAGCTGGGATAGTTCAACCGACAAAAATGAACTGGATATGCTTATAAAAAATCTTGGAGCATTAAAACAATCTCAAAATGAAATTGAAACCATTAGAGGTAGCGCTGATGACACTCCTGCAACTAAACTACTAATTCAAGATGGTGAGCCAAAAGTTAAGGCAATGCTAGAAAAAGTGAATAAACTGATTAAGTTAGAACGTAGCATTCCCCAAGTGACATCGCGTAAAAGCATATTAGTGGCGATGATCGCATTGCACACTGACATTGGTTTTCTGTTAAGTAGTGTTAAAAGTTTTTTGGTATTGGCAGATAAACAATATCAAAATAAGTTTAATGAAATTATGTTAATGATTGAAAAAAATAACTCAATGTTAAAATCCAGTGAGAAATTACTGGTAAATAAACAACAAATAGAATTTAAGAATTATGTAGGTATTTTTGTTGAGTTTAAAAAAATATCACAAAATATATTTAAAATACGCTCAAGTAAAGAATGGATGCTATCAACTAACTGGTTAAGCAGCAAAACCGATCCACAGGTTAGCAGTCTTAATGAGGGATTAAACAGAATTATTACTAGTCAAAAAAACAGTTTAAATACGAGTGCCTCGATAGAAAAAAAATCATCTGATACTGCGATGGTTTATATGATTGTTGTAATTGCTGTGAGTTCAATTTTTATATTAATAATTGGTTACAGCCTCAGTAGAATCATTGTTAAACCGATGCTTATATTAAAAACAGCAGTTGATGATTTGTGTGATGGTGATGGTAATTTGCATTATCGCATCCCTAATTTGGGTGGCGATGAAACGGCACAAACTGCAAAGGCGTTAAACGGATTTATTGAAAAGCTACAAAAAATATTATTAAATATTAAATCTGGGATGGAAAACCTTACTACAGCCTCACAGCAGGTTAATGATACGGCACATTCGTTAAGCCAAAATTCGAATGAACAAGCAACAAGTATCGAACAAACCAGTGCTTCACTTGAACAAATGGGAGCGTCAATAAATCAAAATGCCGATAATGCTCAAACAACCGATGGCATAGCAACATCAACATCATCACAAGCGAATGAAGGAAATAATGCGGTTAAAAAAACCGTGACAGCAATGGCTGAAATTGCATCTAAAATTGGTTTAATTGAAGAAATTGCTTATAAAACAAATTTATTAGCATTAAATGCAGCAATCGAAGCGGCAAGAGCAGGTGAACACGGTAAAGGATTTGCGGTTGTTGCTGATGAAGTGCGCAAGCTTGCTGAACGTAGCCAAAGCTCAGCTCAAGAGATACGAAGCCTTGCTGCTAACAGTGTTAAGGTTGCAGAACATGCCGGTGGTTTAATAGATGAAATTTTGCCTAATATTCAAAAAACTGCCGATTTAGTGCAAGAAATTTCTGCAGCATCAAGCGAGCAGTCACGTGGTGTTGATCAAATTAATGAAGCTGTTACTCAACTCGATAGTGCCGCTCAAATTAGTGCGTCATCGGCTGAACAGCTTGCAGCAACTGCCGGCGATATGACAAATCAACTAGATACATTGGTTTCTACTATCAATTTATTCAAGTTGGATGATACTAGCCTGCCATTACCTGAAACACCAACTAGCCCGAATGCAAGTTCTGGTAATTCGAATAAAGTGAGATCGACATTTAAGAAATCTATAAAAATGGAACAACAGCAAGTTGATTCGGATGGCTATGATATAAATGATTTCGAGAAATTTGCATAAATTAAATTGGACATTATCTTTACTATTTAGCGGTTAATACGCTAACTGAACGAGGAAATAAAAATGAATATCGCAAGCTTTGTTAGAAACCTTAAAATGCGTAATAAACTCACATTAATGTTGTTATTACCGATGTTGTCTTTGCTTATCTTTGCGTGGATGAGTGTTGTTGATAGAGCAACACTATCGAGTCAAATGTCTAACACTCATCTTTTAATGCAATTATCGCAAAACGTGAGTAATTTAGTGCATGAATTACAAAAAGAACGCGGTATGACTGCGGGCTTTATTGGTAGCAAGGGAAAATTTTTTGCAAGTGCTATTTCAGAGCAACGCGAGAATGTTAACTCACGGTTTTTGGAATTAAAAAACTTTTTGCGTGACACTGACATGGAAAATTTGGCAAAAGGTGATAATGAAAAACTAACTGCGGGTATTAAAAGCTTGGAGCAGATAAATTCTATTCGTAGCCGCGTTAGTGATCTCAGCATGAAGGTGGAACAGGCTACGGATTTTTATACGAAAACGAATTCAAAGTTTATAGCTATGGTTGCAGGCATTGTTAAGTTAAGTGTTTCTGCTGATATGTCGGTTGCTGTTTCATCTTATTATATGTTTTTGCAAGGCAAAGAACTCGCAGGCATTGAGTTAGCCATGATGAGCAACGTTTTTTCTGTGGATGAATTTCCACTGGGTGTTTATCGAGCCTATTCGTTGCTGTTAACAGAACAAAAAACATTTGAAGATATGTATTTTACTTTTGCAGATGCAAAAAATAAAGCATTATTTAAAACAACCATGCAAGGCAGTGTTGTGTCTGAAACCGAGGGTTTTAGAAAAATTGCACTTGATAAAGCCTTTGAGGGGGAGTTTGGTGTGTTGGCGACTGATTGGTATGCTAAACAAATGGCTAAACTAAACCTATTAAAAACTATTGAAGATAAACTAGCCAGTCAGTTTGTGTTGGCATCAAAAGATTCAAGTGCAGCCGCCTCAAGTGCCATGCTTACAGAAATATCAATAGTATTAGTGGTTTTTACCGTTGTTATTTTATTTGCTTTTTATGTCAGTAAAATGGTGAGCTCAACTTTGTTAGAAACTGTTCGAGTGGCAGAACAAATTGGTGATGGTAACCTTAATGTGAAAATGAAAGTCATTAAAAGCAAGGATGAACTTGGACGATTAATGATTGCTTTGGATACGATGTTGCAGCGTTTGGTCGGAACCGTGACAGAAATTAATAATATTACTGAAAACGTGGACTCTGGCGCGAAACAAATTAGTTCTGCATCACAAGATTTATCGCAATCGGCAAGTGAGCAAGCCGCGAGTGTTAAAGAAACCAGTGCATCACTAGAACAAATGGGCGCGTCGATCAATCAAAATGCAGAGAATGCCAGAACCTCTGAAGGCATTGCAACATCAACATCATCACAGGCTGATGAAGGTGGCGTAGCAGTTAAAGAAACGGTTAGTGCAATGTCAGACATTGCATCAAAAATTGGATTGATTGAAGACATAGCCTACAAAACAAATTTGTTAGCATTAAATGCAGCTATTGAAGCGGCTCGAGCGGGTGAACATGGCAAAGGTTTTGCAGTTGTGGCTGATGAGGTTCGCAAATTAGCCGAACGTAGTCAAAGTTCAGCACAAGAAATCAGTGAGTTAGCTGGTAACAGTGTAAAAGTGGCTGAACGTGCGGGTGGTTTAATTGATGAAATAGTACCGAATATTCAAAAGACTGCTGATTTAGTACAAGAAATTACCGCCGCATCGACCGAACAATCCAGAGGCGTTGAACAAATTAATGCTGCGGTTGAACAGTTAGATAAAACGGCACAACTCGGTGCATCTTCATCAGAAGAGTTAGCTGCCACAGCACAGGAAATGTCATCTCAAGTGCAAGAACTTCGAAATATTATTAGTTTTTTCAAATTAGATGCGACGATTATGGAATTTCAAAATGTTGGCTAAAGCAGTAGGAGAATAACAATGGATGAGATGCAAATTGCTGGATCTCAATCGCTTGAAGTGACAGGTGCTATTAACCACCCTGATGGTCTTGACCATACTGTTGACTTTAACCGTAAGTATCTTACATTTCAAATAGATGGAAAGGATTACGGTACTGGGATTGATAAAGTAAAAGAAATAATTGAATACAGCGCCATGACTCGAGTGCCGCTGACACCACCGCATATTAGAGGTGTTAGTAATTTACGGGGCAATGTCATTCCAATAATTGATATGGCTGTGCGGTTAAATAAACCGGTTCATAAGGTTAGTAAACGGACGTGTATTATTATTGTCGAGTTAGAGGATGATGGCGAATCGCTTGATATTGGCTTTGTGGTTGATGAGGTCGATGAGGTAATGGATATCAAAGAAAGTCAGATTGAGTCTGCACCTCAGTTTGGTGCAGATATACGTAGTGACTTTATTTCAGGAATGATTCAGATCGATAATCACTTTATTATTTTGTTATCCATGGATGAGGTGTTGTCAATTAAAGAGTTAAGTGAATTAATTTTAGGTGAGCAAAGTCAGTCGTGATGGTATGTTGCAACAACATAGTGTAATTAAAAATATTACTGTTGATGAAACAGGATTATTGCCAGCTATTAGTGACTGGGAGTTTGGGCTGTTTAAAGAATTAATTTATGAAAAAACAGGAATTGCCTTATCAAATGACAAACATCTATTAGTCGCCAGTCGTTTAAGTCAACGCTTGCGTGAACTAAGTATTGATTCATTTGAAACCTACTTTAATAAAGTCATTGCTCTGGGTGAAAAGCAAGAGCTACAGTGTGTTATTGATTTGCTAACGACTAACGAAACTTATTTTTTTCGCGAACAACGACATTTTGATTATTTAAAACAAAATATTTTAAGTAAATTAACAGTTGGTTCTAATTTTTCAGTATGGTGTGCGGCGAGTTCAACAGGAGAAGAAGCTTATAGTGCTGCAATGGTAATAGCAGGTAGCCTTGGGCTTAGCGAGAATTGGTCAGTTATTGGAACGGATATTCATAGTGGTGTTATCCGTCAGGCACAGCAAGCGCTTTATGTAATGGCGGATAAGGGAGAAATAGAAAAACAGTATTTAATGAAATATTGTTTAAAAGGAGTACGTACGCAACAAGGGATGTTTCTTATCGATAATAAGTTAAAAAAACATGTTAACTTTGAATCTTTAAATTTAAATGGTGTATGGAAAAAACACATCGCTAATTTTGATTTGGTTTTTTTACGAAATGTTATGATTTATTTTGATAATGATACAAAAAAACGGTTAATCAATCGAATTGCTGACAGCTTGAAATTAGGTGGTTATTTATTTATTGGTCATGCGGATTCAATGGGTGAGATGAATGATAGGTTTAAAATTATACAACCATCAATATTGCAACGCTGTCATTGAGTTTTAGGTTTAATACAAGTGAAATAGGATTTGAGTATGATACATCAAACGAAGACTGATTCTAGTGGAAAAAAAATAAAAGTATTGGTGGTTGATGACTCTGCTGTAATTCGTCAGGTTATGGGGGATATTATTGAAAGTGATCCTGAACTTGAATTAGAAGGCGCAGTGATAGATCCCATTTTTGCAATGAAAAGAATGGAATTACACTGGCCTGATGTGATCATTCTTGATGTAGAAATGCCTAGAATGGACGGTATAACATTTTTACAAAAAATTATGAGTGAGCACCCAACGCCCGTTGTGATGTGTTCAACATTAACTGTAGAAGGCAGTGTTACAGCCATGCAAGCATTATCATCGGGTGCATTAGAAATTATTGAAAAACCAAAAGTGGCAACAAAAGCAAAATTACAAGAAAAAAATCGTCGAATTTTAGAAATTATTAAAATTGCAGCAAGAGCAAAAAATCTAAGTCAATTAAAATCATACTCAAAAAAAGTAGCGATTAAAGATGTTGATAAGAAATTAACCGCTGATGCAGTAATGGAACGAGCTACCGGTGTTTTAACCGAAACCACAGAGGGCATTGTCGCAATTGGTACTTCAACTGGTGGTACTCAAGCACTTGAGACGGTTTTGACATCATTGCCACGTACTTGTCCTGGAATCATTGTCGTGCAACACATGCCTGCAAATTTTACAAAAGCTTTCGCGGATAGGTTGGATGGAATTTGTGATGCGCAGGTGCTTGAAGCAACGAATGGCGACAAGGTATTACCGGGAAAAATTTTAATTGCACCAGGCGGTAAACACATGGCTCTTAAGCGTTGCGGTGCACAATATATTGTTGAAGTTAAAGATGGGCCATTAATTAATCGACATCGACCATCGGTTGATGTGTTATTTCGGTCGGTTGCAAAATTTGCTGGTAAAAATGCCCTTGGAATTATAATGACCGGTATGGGTGATGATGGTGCTCGAGGACTATTAGAAATGCGTCAATCGGGTGCTGTTACAATCGGGCAAAACGAAGCAACGTGTATTGTCTATGGTATGCCAAAAGAAGCTGTAAAATTAGGAGCAGTTGAAAAAGAAGTTGCCTTGGATAAGGTAGCGTCAAAAATAATGAATTTTTATATCAATAAAATGAAATAACAGTGAAGACATTAGCAGCTAGATGGAGAATCGTATGAATCAACTGGTTAATAGTCAAAATGAACCTGTGGCACAGCAGCAAAATGTCATACAGAAATATTTAACATTTTTATTAGGCGATAAGTCCTATGCGATTAGTATCTTAAAAATAAAAGAAATTATTGAATACGGCCAAGTTACCCCCATGCCTCGAATGCCTGAATTTATTTGTGGTGCAATTAATTTACGTGGTAGCGTGGTTCCCGTTATTGATTTGCAAGATAGACTTGATAAAGGTAAAAGTGATATTACAAATCGAACCTGTATTGTTATTGTTGAAATGCGGTTCTCAACTGAATCGATTCATATCGGTGTGATTGTGGATTCGGTTAACCGCGTGATTGATTTTAAAACATCGGAAATCGAGCGAGTTCCTTCTTTAGGGGGGCAAATTGAGACTGATTTCATTGAAGGTATGGGTAAAATAAAAGAAGAATTTGTGGTGATCTTAAATATCGATAGGGTATTAAGCTTCGATAACCTTAATGTTTTGGCAACAACAGAGTTAAATTCCAGTTCGGAATTAAACGACGTTGTTCAAGCCGATAAATAATAATTAGTTCATTTTGGACTCGTTGGTTTTTAACCATTTAATTAGCGGCATCCAGTCGGCTGTCGTTTGTGTAATACTCTTAGTTGAATAATCAAAAACACTTGCACCTTTTGACGCGCACTTTAAGTAATTGGATGATTCTCGAACCGTTGTTATTAAGGGCAGTTTCAGTGTTGTTATTGATTTTGACAATTCTTGGTATGCTTTTGAGCGTAATTTTACACGGTTAGCTACCAAACAAATATTTTTTTCACTACTTTTTATCTGAAATTTTAATAATAATTCATAAATAAAAAAACTTGCTGACTGAATATCAATTGGGGAAGCTAAGATGGGGATAATGATGCAATCACAATTATCGATTAGATTCATCATTAAATCATGGTTTATGCTAGCAGGCGTGTCAACGATTAGGTGTTTCACCTCATCAGTAATGGTCAGCTGATTTTCAGTATCTTGGATTAATTTTATGGGTTTTAAGTCAAAGGTACGTTTACGCAACCAATGTAAACTTGAGTGCAGTGGGTCGAGATCAACCAAACCCACAGGCTCGCTTTGATTGGCATAATAGCCTGCTAAATTAGTGCTTAGGGTACTTTTTCCACAACCCCCTTTGGGGTTTAGTAATAAGATTTTTTGCATTATCGCCAATCTATAAATTAATGGTAATTAATTAGTATCATTATCGGCATTTAGTTTAAAAAATATAGCGTTATAGTGGATATAATTAGACTTCAATTGGACTTTTTAGTGCTGTTTAATTGCAGTTGTCATGCAAAGAAAAGAGCCAAACAGGTCCACTGTGGCTGCAGCGTTAAATTAAAGCACAATTGTTATAATAGTGGTTAGGAATTTGAAACAGTTATTTATAACATTTTACGTTATGATAGACGAAAAAATTATCGATGATGTAACTAGTATTTTTGTGAATTTATGATTGATAAGGAATCAATAATAATGTGGTACTTTTCGCGGTTTAAGATTTATTTGGGGTTTATTAAACTCTCGTTCATAGTGATATTAAGTTTAGGCTTTAATGTAGTCAACGCTGGTGTCAGTCATAGCCCCAAACTTGAATGGTCAACTATCGAATCAACACATTTTCGCATTCATTACCATAATGGCGAAGCACAGCTTGCCCGGCAAACGGCAAATATTGCAGAACGTGTGCATAACAAATTATCATCCTGGATTCAGTGGCGACCATTAGGTAAAACTGATTTATTATTATCAGATGAATTCGACAAAGCCAATGGTTTTGCTACGCCGTTCCCGAGTAATCGCAGTCAATTATATGTATCCGCGCCAGATACTGTGTCCAGCCTAGAAGATTATGCTAATTGGCTAGAGACTTTAATTACACACGAATATTTACATATTTTACACCTGGATAAAGCGACCAACTCAGCAACAATTTGGCGTTCTATTTTTGGTCGGAATCAATTTTTATTATTTAATACTTTTCCGGCTGGTTCAGCACCGGTTTGGGCTATAGAAGGCTTAGCGACTTACAAAGAAACGGATAAGCAACGCGGCATTGGTCGTGGTCAGTCGAGTTATTTTGATATGCTCATGCGCTTGGAAGTAGCTAATGGCATAAAACCTATTCATCAGGTTAATCAACGTATTTCGAGTTGGCCGCTAGGGACAACAAGTTATTTATATGGTGTTAATTACTATCAGTTTATTGCGCAACAGTACGGTGAAAAATCAGTTAATGGTTTGGTCAATGATTTTTCTTCAAAACTTTTTCCTTATCGAATTAATGATAATACTGAACAAGTATTGGGTAAAAATTTGGTCGCAGTTTGGCACGAATTTGAGAAATATCTTGATAACAAATACACTCCGCAAATTAAAGCGATAAAAACTAAAGGGCTTAAAGCAGGAATACAATTAAGCCATAATGGTTACTTCGATGAATCTTTAACTACCTTGGGCGATGGCCGTTTATTTTATGTGAGTTACGATGCAGTGCGTTATCCGGTATTAAAAATGCGTTATGGTAACCAGACTGAAAAATTACTGCGAGTCGAACGCGGCACTCGCTTGGATGTACATGCCACAGCAGGGCTGTTACTCGCGCAACCACGCTTATGTGATAATAGCCAATATTATTATGATTTATACCAACTGAATATTGAGTCTGGTAATGTTAAACAATTAACACATTGTGCGCGTTACCGAATGGCTCGTTGGAGTCCTGATGGCACAAAAATAATAGCAGTTCACAATAAACTTGGAAAAAATCAACTGGTACTACTCAATGCCCAAGGTCAAAAAATTAAAACGCTATGGCAAGGGGAGCAATGGCAGGTCGTGTCATCTTTTGATTGGTCGGCTGATGGAAAATCATTAGTAGCCGCTGTGCATCGTGAGTCTGGTGGTTGGAATTTGGAATTATTTAATATTAATAATGCTAGCTGGACGGCACTAACGCATAATAGCATTATTCAACATTACCCAATATTCAGTTTAGATGGGACTAGTATTTATTATAGCGCCGAACACGATGGTGTTTATAATATCTTTAAAATGTCATTAGCTGATAAAACTGTAACTCAATTAAGCAATGTCATCGGCGCTGCATTTTATCCTGCACAGGCTTCGACTAACGGCGATTTGTATTATATTGGGCATAACAGTAATGGCATGGATTTGTATCAACTACCGGTATCGGAACACTATAATAAAGTTATTGATAGCAGTAGTGTGACTAATAAATCATCAGGTGTGGCACTGCCGATAGCACCCGATGTTAATGTTAGCGAAGCACAAGCGTATTCGCCCTGGTCTAGCTTGCGTCCGCGTTGGTGGTTTCCACTATTTGCATTCGGTCAAGATATTTCGCTATTTGGATTTACTACCAGTGCCTCTGATATATTACAGCGACACAGTTATAATACAGCATTGGCTTATGACTCTAAAAACAAAGAAATGATTGGTGCAGTAGATTATGTTTATGATCGCTACTGGCCTATCTATAAGCTGCATTATGATCGCAGCATTAATATTTTGTATGATTCCAATGATGATTTTGCACGAGCCAAAGTAACTGATTACACTCAAGCCGAAATGGTTTTGCCTTTTTTAACCTTAAAGCAACGCACTAGCATCCATTTTGCGTATGGCGCAGAAACCATTAATGATGGCCGCCGTGCAAGTGGCATAACCAAGGCCAGAGAAATTAGTGATAAATTTTATGGCGCAGCTGTTGTTTACAATAATGCATCGCGTCATGCGCGCAGCATTAGTCGAAATGAAGGACGGCATATAAGTTTTGTTGTTGAAGATAGCACCGCATTTAAAGACAGCTTTTATCAAGGTACGGTTAAGTCCTTTGATTGGCGTGAATTTGTGGCACTTGGAGGCAAACAGGTTTTGGCATTACGAGTTGTTTCGGGCCGAGGTGATAAAAATGCAAAACCCTTTCAACTCGGTGGTAATATTAATACCTCGACTGTTCCGCCTATTATAGAAAATACCTTAATTGAGTCACCATTTAATCAACGGAAATACAATTTACGTGGCTATGCTAGTGGCTTACAAGCGTTGATTGGAAATAACATGAATGTTATTTCAGCCGAATATCGTTTCCCACTGTTTAAACTTGAACGCGGTTTTATGACACCGCCTGTTGGTTTGCATGAAATACATGGCGCACTGTTTTACGATAGTGGCGCAGCTTGGAATAATAATATCACTACACCGGATAAATATTATTCTGGCATGGGTCTTGAGTTAACGGCTGTGACGACTTTCTTTTTTCATGCTCGGCTTAATATCGTATTGGGTTTAGCGCGTGGCTTAGATAAGGATCTAGGTGAACAACAAATGTATCTGCGTCTTGGTGCCGCGTTTTAAGTTTTCACGAGTGAATATAAGTTAAAACGTAAAATATCCAAACTAAAACTAAAACTAGAATTATGCTATCAAAAACACAAATAAGAAAATCAGTACACAATGTCCTCAGTTTATTGTCGTCAAAGCAACAACAAATTGACTTTCAACAAAACTCTCCATCGGTTAATGTCGCATTAGAAATATTATGCTTGTGGTTTGATGAGCTTTATAATCCCGGTACGCCATTATTTCAAAAATCATTCACTAAATCGGAGTTCGATTTATTACAAGAATTTAATCAATATTATAGTTTGCGCAAGGGTAAATTACCTGAATCACTAAACGATCTACATGATGATGCGGACTGGAAAATTATCATGCACGAAGCCAAATCAATACTCGATACTATTATCTGGTAACGGTTAAAAATAATAAGGCAATAATACTGTGGCAATAAAACCAACTATCTATAAATTAAGAATATCATTATCGGATCTCAATCGTAATTATTACGATACCTTGAACTTAACCTTAGCCCTACATCCCTCTGAAACACTTGAACGCATGATGACTCGTATTTTGGCTTTTTGCATAAACGCGCAGGAACATCTAACCTTTACTAAAGGTCTCAGCGCAGTCGAAGAGCCGGATCTCTGGGTGCGAACCTTAGACAATCAAATTGCATTGTGGATTGATGTTGGCGAACCTTCGGCCGATAGAATTAAAAAAGCATCACATCAGGCAATGGCGACTAGCATTTATTGTTTCAATACAAAATCGGATGTCTGGTGGCAACAAATTGAGTCTAAAATAACTAAACTGAAAGTAGCTATTTTTCGGTTCGATTGGCAGAATATTCAATCAGCGGCAGCACTGATACAACGCACCATGGATTTTTCGGTCACTATCACAGGTGATTCAGCCTATTTAGCGACAGCATCAGGAGAATCTGAAGTATCGTGGCAGACGCTTCAACGTGTCTAATTTTGTAACTAATTTAACATGAGGATTTAGAATGAAATATGTCGTTATGATGGCCTTGGTTTTATTTTTATTGGGGTGTTCTTATTCTGGCGCAAATACCAAAAAAAGTAATGCTATTGATATGAAGTCTTGCACCAAAGACAGTCAATGCGTCTCGGTCGCGGCGAGTTGTTGTGGTTGCACCAGTGGCGGTAAGAATATGGCAATTAGCAGCAAAAAAAAATCCGAGTGGAATAAAATACACGCCGAGGTCTGTGCAAAAAGTATTTGTTCAATGATGATGTCCACCGATTCCAGTTGTAGTGCAACACCAGTTTGTATTGCAGGGAAATGCCAATTGGATGTCACGCAGTAAGGTAACTTAAATGGAATTTGATAAGGAATTTGCAAAAAAACTACTGGGACGATCCATTCTGATTGGGGTTAGTGTTTTAAACCGCGACGGCGCTATTGAGTCACAGCAACAAATGCACGGCTTGGTTAAATCGGCATCAGAAACGGATGGTATTTTAATATTACTCAATGGTAGTTTTGAAGGCCACGAATGGAAGATGCCACCTGATACCAGTTGCATTAAAGTAGCCGAACCCGGCGAATACAACCTTAAAGCAACCGGTGAAAAAATTAAAAACCCGGATTACTTATGTAGTTGGGAAGTTCGTAGTGAAAGTTAATTTACTAATATTATGTCTTTATTAATTAAATTTAAAATTAAGCTTGACTCAAACTACAACAACACGTTACTTTAGATTATGATTTTTACAATGACACACATTATTTCAACCAAACAAGTCATCGCCGGTTTTGTGCGCTGGTTTATGCAGCAGTGTGTCTTTGGAATAAATGTTAGATTAAGCTAATAAATTAAAATCAACGTAAATTCAAAGGCCACTGTCCCAAAAGACAGTGGCCTTTTTGTTTTTGTGCCTATAAAAAACAGGGTAAGCTCGTGCAGTCAATATTTGTTTATTCAGATTCGTTATCATGGGGGATCATTCCGCCGACACGCAAGCGACTATCGGAAAAATACCGGTGGCCGTGTGTTATGCAACGCCATTTAGAAAAAGCGAATAAATCATATCGTGTGATTGAAGACTGCCTTAATGGTCGCAGAACCGTATTGGATGATCCATTTAAACCCGGCCGTAATGGTCTTGATGGTTTAGCGCAAAAAATTGAAGCACACTCACCCTTAACGTTAGTGATTTTAATGTTAGGCACTAATGATTTTCAATCACTGCACGATTTTACTGCACAGCATAGTGCGCAAGGGCTTGCACAACTAATTAAGGCTATTCGAACAGCAGATATTGAACCTGGAATGCCAACGCCAGAAATTGTAGTAATGGCACCGCCGCTAATTCGGAAACCGATGGGACCGATGGCTGAAAAATTTAAAGGGGCACAATTAAAAAGTGTCGGGCTGAGTTCTGCTTTGTGTGATCTTGCCGTACAATTAAAGTGTCATTTTTTTGATGTTGCGGAAGTTACTAGCGCTAGCCGAATGGATGGCATTCATCTTGACTCAGATCAGCACGTAACGCTAGGGATTGCGATGGCGGGTTTTATTAATCAATTGAAATGTATTTAATTTTAATCCGAAATAATATTATTAAATATGAGTCTATTAATTTAAGCACTATTGAAATATTTTTTAAAACTATATTCTAATTTTTAAAAATAATTATTGACTAACATTGAACATGGCGTAAACTAAATTGAATGAAAATCATAAACACACATTTTAATCAGTCTAAAACTAGCTCTAGCTCCACTTCGGTTGCAAACCGCTGTGTGTCTCGCACTGGTGCTGTACTGCATTTTAATTTGTATCCAACTTTTTCACTGTCTACTTTACTTGCAAACACGCCTGTAGCGATTTGTATTATTGCGGCAATGCGTAAACCAGCTCCAGTCTGGATGTTACGTAAAACCAAAACTGTAGGCCTGAGGATGGTGTTTTCATAAATTGTAAGTAAACACAAAACGAATTCCGAAGGCCACAGTCCACACAGACTGTGGCCTTTTTCGTTATGGGGCGTAAAAATCCTGATCATGCAACTGCCTGAGATTGAGTTCGTTTTAGGTGATTTTATTAGCAACAAAATACAGTATTAATAATACGGAGTAAGCGATGTCTGTACCAATCAGTTATTTAACGGTGATTCTAATTTGGAGTACTACACCGTTAGCCATTAAATGGAGCGCGGCGGGCTTTGGCTTTTCCTTTGGTGTGTTGTCGCGAATGACCGTTGCTTTACTGGTGTGTCTTGTGATGATTAAGGTTTTTAATATTGCACTACCGTGGCATAAAACAGCGCGTCGTACTTATCTGGTTGCGGGTATCGCGATTTATTGCATGATGACCTTTTCATATTGGGGGTCACAATTTATAACGTCGGGGTTAATTTCGGTTATTTTTGGATTAACGCCGGTCATTACAGGTTTATTGGCTGCACTGTGGTTAAAAGAAAAAAGTTTAACGCCAGTTAAATTAGTAGGCTTAACCTTAGGATTTTCAGGGCTGTATTTTATCTTTGGGGTTGCAGATGAGTTGGGACAAGCTGCGGTGTACGGCATAGTCGCAATTTTGTTTGCAGTTGGATTTCATTCGTTTAGTATCGTGTGGTTAAAATCATTAAATAGTCAATTGCCAGCATTGAGTATTACCACCGGTGGTTTGCTGACGGCGTTCCCATTGTATTTAATTACCTGGGTTATTGCCGACGGCACATTACCAACCGAGTTTCCGGTTAATGCCGTAGTTTCAATATTCTATCTTGGTATCGTGGGTTCGGTGTTGGGTTTTGTGTTATTTATTTATGTCGTGAAACACGTGGAGGCCAGTCAGGTGGCATTGATTACTTTGGTTACACCCGTGTTGGCTTTGGTACTAGGTTCGATTTTAAATCACGAAGCAATCACCTATTCAACTTACATGGGGGCAGCGGTGATTAGCTTGGGGTTAATTATTTATTTGTATGGCAATGTCTTTTTAAAACGGGTGTTACGACAAGCTATTTCGGAGGTTAAATAATGAATCAGTCAACCATCAAAACATCACGATTAACGTTGCGGCCATTCACCAAAGCAGATTCTGTTGACGTGCAACGTTTAGTGGGTAATGTGAATGTGTCGAAAAGTACGTTAAATATCCCGCACCCGTACGCTACTCGAGAAGCCGAGGAATGGATAGCGTGCCACAAATTGCAGTGGTATCAACAAATAGCCGTCACTTACGCTATTGTTTATAGCGCCACGGCTGAATTATTAGGTGCGATTAGTTTAATGGATATAGCGCGTGGTGAAGCAAGCTTGGGGTACTGGATTGGAGAGCCGTTTTGGAATCATGGTTTTTGCACAGAGGCAAGTACCGCAGTGATTCGCCATGCATTTAAAGAGATGGCTATTGAAAAGCTATTGGCAAACCATGTTAGCAATAATCTGAGCTCGGGTAGTGTCATGCGTAAAGTTGGTATGAGACATACCGGCTATACTCACGTAAAACGCCTTAATGGTAGTCAAGTGCGACTTGAGCAATACGAATTACAACGAGGACGATACTGCTAACGACGAAAACTCAATGACTGAAATTGGCTTCGGGGAACTCCTCAATCACCTTGGGGTAGACCCTGAAGGGATAATAAGACTTGTGTATTTTGTAATCGTAATTTTATTTTCAGTAGTAATTTTATGGTATTAGAGCGTACTTTTAAGAAAATACTTTAAGAAATTACTTTAACTCACGCAAGTATATAAGGTAGTATTAATATGCTTATCTATTATAAATAATAATTTAGATTTATACACTTTTATTTAATTTAATTTTCCGTAGTGACTGATTAGGAGTAACAACCATGTTCTCAGTAATGACGCGCGAGGTGACACCGCGTTTTAAAATCGCAAAATCTCATTTGTCTGCTTTAATGATTTTTTTAATTGCAACGAGTTCGATACAGGCCGAGGAAGGTTTAGTTGGTGAAGTTGAAACCTTGTTGAGTGAAAAAGTAGAGTTATTACAATCGCCAGTGCTACGAAATCTAGATGCTCTAGTTGAAGCGGTTCACCAAGCAACCGTATCATCACAGGTGGCGGGACGGATTATCGATATCCCGGTTGATGTTGATGATTATGTTGAAAAAGGTGGCATTATCGTACAGTTTCGTGACAACGACATACGTGCCGCATTTGATGGAGCGAGTGCCAAATTAAAAGCGGCGCAACTATCGCATGATCGTATTAAAGATATTTACGGTAAAAAGTTAGTGTCAAAATCAGCGTTAGATCAATCTGAAGCAAAGTTAAAGTCGGCAATAGCATCATTAGAGCAAGCACAAGAATCTCTCGAGAATACCATTGTACGCGCACCCTATAGCGGTATTGTGGTAAAACGCCTTGTCGAAGTTGGTGAAAGTGTGCGTGTTGGGACCAAGTTAATGACTGGCTTATCCCTCGAAAAATTACGTGCTACCGCTCAAATTCCACAGGAAATTATTCACGCCGTTCGCAAGAGTAAAAAAGCCTGGGTTTATGTTGGCGAAAAGAAAAATAAACGCATTGCGGTAACCTCAATGTCCATTAGTCCTTATGCTGATCCCGTAACGCACACGTTTTTAGTGCAATTGTATTTACCGCTAGGTGAACACAAAATTTATCCGGGTATGTTTATTAAAGTTAGTTTTAGTGTTGATGAAAAAGAAAGTTTGGTTATTGCCAAAAAGGCCATTGCTTACCGAAGTGAAGTAACCGCAGTGTATGTTAGGAACAAAAACGGTTCATTGAGTTTTCGTCAAATCCGTTTAGGGCAAGATGTTGGAACGGATCAAATTGAAGTGTCAGCCGGTTTATCGCAAGGCGAAGAAATTATTCAAGATCCGGTTCAAGCCGCTGTTCAAATAAAGCATCAACATCGCAGCAACGAGAGGTAATCGCATGGAAAAGCTCGGTCTCTCAGGTCGTATTGCGAAATCGTTTTTGTTAACAGAGATTACACCGCTGTTAGCATTAGTCGGTTTTTTATTAGGTATATTTGCGGTGATAGTGACTCCTCGCGAAGAAGAGCCTCAAATTAATGTTACGTTTGCCAATGTGTTCATTCCATTTCCAGGTGCAACCGCAAAAGAAGTAGAACAAATCATTAGCTCTCCAGCGGAACAAATCATTGCGGAGTTGGAAGGTTTGGATCATGTCTATTCGGTATCGCGTCCAGGCATGTCAATATTAACCGTACAATTTCAAGTGGGGCAAGATCGAACCCAAGCAATTGTACGTTTGTATAATGCCATCTATTCCAACCGAGATTGGTTACCGATTAATCTTGGGGTTGGTCAACCGTTGATTAAACCCAAAGGTATCGATGATGTCCCGATTGTGACATTAACCTTATGGATTGATGATTACACTCGGGGTACTTACGATTTATTAAAAGTATCTCACGCGATCGAAACTGAAATTAAACGTGTTAGTGGTACTCGTGACATTTATACTATCGGTGGTACAAAAGATATTGTGCACGTCATTTTAGACAGTAGTGCGCTAGCAGCGCATAATATGTCGATTGATGATTTACGCAAATCACTTAACTTAAGCAATGCCGCAATGCCGGTTGGACAAGTTGTTACCGAAAATAAAACCATTGCGATTCAACCCGGTGAATTTTTATCAACCGCAGAAGAAGTCAAAGATTTAATCGTTGGTGTTCACGCGGGTAATCCGGTGTATTTACGTGACGTTGCAACGATTAAACGTGGTCCAGAACATGCGCGGCATTATGCTCAGCACGGTACCAAGCAAGGTCGCTATCCTGCAGTAACAATGGCAATATCAAAACAACCCGGTACCAATGCAGTTGATATAGCAAATAATATTATTGACCGTGTTGATCAATTAAAAGGCGTTTTTATTCCTGACGGTGTCAATGTCACCGTTACCCGTAACTATGGTGAGACTGCTGACAGTAAGGCCAAACATTTAATCAAAAAATTAGTGTTTGCGACAATCTCAGTAGTATTATTAGTTTTAGTCGCCATTGGTTATCGTGAGGCAATTATTGTTGGCGCAGCAGTGGTGATTACACTGGCGATGACTTTGTTTGCATCGTGGGCCTGGGGGTTTACTTTAAATCGGGTATCGTTATTCGCATTAATATTCTCGATCGGGATACTGGTGGATGATGCCATTGTGGTGGTTGAAAACATTCATCGGCATATTGGTTTTGGAAAGGATAAATTGAAAACCTTAATTCCAAAAGCTGTAGATGAAGTGGGTGGACCAACCATATTAGCAACGTTTGCTGTTATTGCGGCGTTATTACCGATGGCCTTTGTGACTGGTTTAATGGGACCGTATATGGGACCCATTCCGATTAATGCCTCTATTGGTATGTTAATTTCACTTGGTGTTGCTTTTATTTTTACACCATGGTTATCCAATAAATTATTAGTCAATGTAAAACACAAAACCCATACTGATAGCGGTGGTGGCAGTAGTTATAGCTTCTTTAGCAGACTTATTGGCCCATTCTTAAAAGGCAATGCGGGTCGCAGTAATCGTTATAAATTACTCATTGGTATTTTATTATTAATTGGCTTATCGGTTAGTTTAGCGGTGGTTAAAGTTGTTGTTCTTAAAATGTTACCGTTTGATAATAAATCAGAATTTCAAATTATTGTTGATATGCCTGAAGGCACCCCGTTAGAAGAAACCAACCACGTGCTTGGTGAGCTCGGTAAATACGTTGCAACAATTCCTGAAGTGAAAGATTTTCAAATCTATGCTGGAACCGCAGCGCCAATCAATTTTAACGGCTTAGTGCGCCAATATTATTTACGTTCAGAAGCGCACACTGGAGACATTCAAGTTAATTTAGTTGATAAAAGCCAACGTGAACGCAAGAGTCATGAAATTGCGTTATCGGTTCGCTCTGGTTTACAAGGCATAGGTAAAGCCTTAAATGCAAATGTTAAAGTAGTGGAAGTTCCACCGGGTCCTCCCGTGTATTCCCCATTAGTGGCTGAAATATACGGTTTGGATTATGATGGTCAGATAAACGTTGCAAAACAAGTCCGTGCAGTTTTTGAAACAACCGAATCTATTGTTGATGTTGATGATACTGTTGAAGCAGGCGCTAAGAAATTAATAGTGAAAGTGGATCAGAAAAAAGCTGCGTTATGGGATGTTTCACCACAAACTGTAGTAAGTGCAATTTCAACCGCACTCAATGGTGAGAATGTTAGCTTCATGCACAATGGTAACGTAAAATATTCTTTACCGATTCGTTTGGAAAACTCACTCGAAGATAAATCAACCATCGATGATGTATTAAATTATCGTGTACGAAACAAGAATGGTCAATTAATCGCACTAGCCGACTTAGTAACTATTAAAGATACTACAATCGAAAATGCGCGATACCACAAAGATTTATTACCCGTGGTATTTGTCACAGCAGATTCGGTAGGTGAATTGGATAGTCCGTTATACGGTATGTTTGATATGGTGTTTCAGTTAAACGATAAAGCCTTGGCGTATGGCCATGTTATTACGCAATCGTTTTTTGCTCAACCGGAGAACCCGTATGAGTACAGCTTAAAATGGGATGGTGAATGGCAAATAACCTATGAAACATTCCGCGATATGGGCATTGCGTACTCTGTTGGCATTCTAATGATTTACTTATTGGTCGTCGGACAGTTCCGCTCCTATATTGTACCGTTAATTATTATGGCACCAATACCGTTAACTATTATTGGGGTGTTACCCGGTCATGCATTATTCGGTTCGCAATACACCGCAACCTCAATGATCGGCATGATTGCACTGGCGGGTATTATAGTTAGGAACTCGATACTGCTGGTTGACTTTATTAATCAGCAAGTACGGGAAGGTGTTGATTTTGAAGTCGCCGTGATTCGTTCTGGTGCGGTGCGTGCCAAACCGATTATATTAACGGGGTTAGCTGCAATGCTAGGTGCGTTCTTTATACTCGATGATCCAATCTTTAATGGTCTGGCACTGTCATTAATATTCGGAATTTTGGTATCAACGATATTAACCTTGGTTGTTATTCCGGTAATGTATTACGCATTTATGAGAAATAAACTGCATACATTGATGGATAATAATGAAGATGATGACATCTAAACATTAATAGAAAAGTTCTAATGTTCTATTCAATAAAAATCTCCCTATAAACGGGAGATTTTTATTTATCTATTGAAATTGTCTATTATATTGTTATCCTGAGCCTTATTATTATTTTGCTCATATTAAGGATAATTTTAATGCCCATTCAGTCAACTATCACTCCGGTTACACTCAGTTTACTCAATTATCGATTTATTTTTATAATTGTATTGTCGGTATTTTATTTAAGCGCCTGTGGCACCACGGCTGGCAGCAAACAACGTAATACTCGCTTAGCACAGTTATATTATGGTGAAGATCATTTTACTAAAATAAAACAACTTACCTTCAGCAATGAAAATGAGCGTGCTAGTTTCACCCCCGACAGTAACGACATTCTTTTTCAATCTACTCATGGTGCATTACGCTGTTACGCGATTTTTTTAATGAAAAATGATGGTTCCGATATAAATAAGATATCGTCCGGTTATGGTATTGCAACAGCAGCATCGGTATCGCCGGACGGTAACTCCATTATTTATTCCTCGACTCAGGCATTTGATGAAATGTGTCCCACACGTCCAGAATTTACCAAAGACTATGTTTGGTTATTAAATCCACAATATGATATTTTTACTTCAAGCATCAGTGGAGGTAATGCCACACGGCTAACCAAGTCTGATGGTTATGACGGTGGAGCCGTATATTCACCTGATGGCAAAAAGATAGTATTTTCGTCGAGTCGTTCTGGTGATCTAGAGCTGTATTTAATGGACAGTGATGGCAGTAACCTTAAACAGTTAACCAATACTCCGGGTTATGATGGTGATGCAGTTTTTTCCCGTGATGGTAATAGCATTGTATGGCGCGCATCGCGTCCAACCGGTGTTGCATTTCAAGACTATCGGTTTCAATTAAGTCAGGGAAAAATACGTGCAGGAAAATTTGATATTTATATTATGACCTTAAATACGGAGAACCTAACTAGTGGAAAAGTGACTAGATTAACAAACAACGGCGCAGCAAATTTTAGCCCGACATTTGATCCCGAAGGAAAGAATATTATTTTCTCGTCAAATCTGAGTCAAAAAGACGGTCGTAATTATGATCTTTATAGTATTAACCTAAAAACAAAAAAACAAGAACGGCTTACTTATTACAGTGGCTTTGATGGCTATCCGGTTTTTTCATCTGACGGTAAAAAATTATTATTCACCTCAAGCCGAAATTTTCGTTATAAAGCAGAAACCAATATTTATAGTGTTAATTGGGTAGCTGAAGGAATTTATAACTAATCTTCCGAAGGAAGATTAGAAGTCCTTTGCGGAAGATTAGAAGTCCTTTGCGGAAGATTAGAAGTCCTTT
>CAYQUC010000016.1:39215-41594 GCA_964420605.1 uncultured Thioalkalispiraceae bacterium
TTAGAAGTCCTTTGCGGAAGATTAGAAGTCCTTTGCGGAAGATTAGAAGTCCTTTGCGGAAGATTAGAAGTCCTTTAAAAATATTTAATGCACACACCACGACGAACGGTAAATAGTGCCACCACTGTCATTATTGAGTATTTCATAGTTACCGCCAGACAAAATACTGCGCTCTCTAACTGAATTAAGTTCTTCAGGAGCGCATTGATTTTGGTATTCAAATGTAAGAACTAAACTATTATCCAAGTTTCTTAAATCCAGTGCTACTTTAGTGGATTTTTTGTCAAGCGAAAAGCTAGCTAAACTGTCCATTAATATATGATAAATAACAATTTTAAGATTTGACGGTATTTGTTTTTCATCAATATCTATTTGTGTTGTAACGTCTAATAATGATTCAGATTTACTGACTTTTTCACATGCCCATTTGATGGTTGGAGCCAAACCAAAATAATCAAGAGTTGAAGGCCGTAAATCCATAGCAAGATCCCGAGTTTTACGAATTGCACTTTGAATCATTAGAACTATAGCATTTATGCTTACCGTTTGTTTTGAGTTTGCAGTATTGTCGTATTTCAAATTTTCTATGTGCATTTTTATAGCTGTTAATGTTTGAGCAAGACCTTCATGAAGGTCTAGCGCAATACGTTTATCGCGCTTGTCTTCAGCCGTTAATAAGTCTGATGAAAATTTTTCAAGCGATTCGGTTCGTTTTAAAATAGTTGACTGTTGTTTTGTTATTATTTTCTCAGAACGATATACAAATTGCAGTAGTAAAATATATAACAATGTTAAAATTACAATAACACCAATTAAGGTAATTAATTGAGCAGTATCTGCAATTTGAATTGCAACCGTGACATCTAAATGTAATTCAAATACGCCTATTACTTTATTTGAACCACGTTGATAAATTGGTATGTAACTTGCTAAAATATCTGGAGTTCGTTCTTTGAATGAACTTATTTTATCGCCATAATTAAGTTTACTCGACACCTTGCCCGACAGAGCAGAAAGTACTTCTGTTTTTGCAGTGCCAGTTTTACCTATCTGATTATTTTTAGATGAAAATATTACCGTACCATGAATATCAAATATTGATATCTTAAGCAAAGGCGTACCCACCATAAGATTATTAATTGTTTTTTCTAAATTATTCGATATTGGTATTCTTGAATGACGTGTGTATTTTTTATCTTCCGCATGGAGCAAATAACTTGATAACTCTTGGTTTACTGAGTTTAAAAATGTTTGCGTTAATGTAACGTTATTGCGCTCACTTGTTTGAACAATGTTATCAAGGGTTACTTGGTTGAATAAATAAGCCAAAAAAATCGATGCAAGTAACGTCCCTAGGAAACTCGCTATGGAAAAATTACGGGATAATCGAAAATTTTTGGGTAATATTAAACTGCTCATCACTGATTACAACGACCACAAAACAACATGACACAATCACATTGCGTCTCATAATAGCAGTGTAAGATGAATTGTAGTAATGCCTCAAGTAGGGAAACACTGTATATTATCAATAATATGTTATTGTTTTGTTAATGCTTAAGCACCACTTTAAAGACAGTTTGATATAATTTTTATTGTCTGTAGACTATTGTATTAGCAAAAAACAATTAAAAATTAGAGGCTTAGCATGAAAATCAAAAAACTTAACATAACTTATTTAGCATTAACTGGACTTTTGTTGGCTTCTCCAACGGCTGCTTTTGCAGGTGCAGAGAGTGGCTTTTATGTGGGTTATGGCCTTGGTACATCGACGATAGAAGACAAAGGCACCGACGGTATTGAGGGTAATTACAACTTTAAAGAAAGTGATACCGGGACTAAATTGTTTGGCGGTTATAATTTTGGACTTATTCCATTTTTTGATTTTGCAGTGGAAGCATCATATGTGGATTTTGGTAATCCTAATGCTCAATTGATCTCGGCTAATTCAATAAATTATAAATTAACAGGGATTAGCACTTTTGGATTGGTTGGTATGAGTTTTGGCCCAATATCAATATTCGCCAAGGCCGGCGCGATTAACTGGGATTCTAAAGCGAATATTGGTGTTACATCGACTAGTTTATCGGGTACTGATACGGCTTATGGTCTTGGTGCAAAATTCCAAATTAGTTCATTTGCAATACGCACTGAGTATGAAGTGTTTGATATTAGCGCGTTGAGCCAAGTGACAATGACATCGGTTAGTGGTGTTTATACTTTTTAAGTTTTATTTTTTTTGATAAAATTGTGTTATAAAAAAACCAAGCTGAAATCAGCTTGGTTTTTTTGGTTAGAAGTAATAGATTAGTGCTATTGCATTCCACCACCGTTACCGTTTCCAGCACCACCGTTACCGTTTCCAGGCATTGTACCAGG
>CAYQUC010000016.1:41694-53537 GCA_964420605.1 uncultured Thioalkalispiraceae bacterium
CACCACCGTTACCGTTTCCAGCACCACCGTTACCGTTTCCAGGCATTGTACCAGGCATATCTTTACGTGTGATCTTTGTCGCAGTGTATGTTCCATCACCATTATCGATAGTTTTGATCATTAAGTAATCGTTGATATTATTGGTAAAATTATCTGCGATTGCTTGTAAATTAAACATTTGAACATTAGCAGCTGAGTTGTCTTTCATAATAGTATTAGAATTAACCATTATTATTTCAGTGCCAGAACTTAAGGTGAGTGTTCCAGTATTAACCGCTGTTGCATCAATGCTTGCAACAGTTCCTGCAAAATTCATTTTAGCCATCATGGAGTTATCATCTTCTAACTCGATTGTTTTAGCGACTAAATTACCATCTGCATTATAATAAGCTTCAACTTCAACTAAATTACCTTTGATAAGATCAGCTTGCACTACTTTCTTAAACTCAGTCATATCATCAATAATGAAAGTATCACCATTCACAGTGATTTCAGTACCAGTATCAGAAATCATCATGATTTTGCCTTTTACTTCATACTCATCATCGCTAGAGCTACTATTTTTTGATGCTTCTGAAACTTTAGAGGCAACTAATTCGCCATTAGCATTTAATGCCTCCATGCTTTTAACTTCAACGAACATTCCATTATCAAAGCCAGTAGGTAAGTCCTGTAGACCCGTATGGTTGATGGTTAAAGTGCCAATATCAAATGTATTATTATCAGCATTGTGATTTTGAACCATGCCTTTAACTTCTAATTCATTACCAGCTGTATAAACTTCAGCTTTTACTTCAATACGTGTTGCAGTGATGTTGCCCATACCATCAGAGTGACCACTTACTTCAATTACATTACCATTCACAATACTGGTTACGTCAGCAATAATATCAGGAATTTTACTTTCAAAAATAGTGGTGTCTTCAATAGTAACCGTTTGGCCCATAACAACAAGCATCGGCATTGGAGGAGTGGCGGTGTTGTCTACCATGTAACCCATGGTTACAATACCTTCAACTTCTTCATCAGCACTAACAGTCATGGCTTGAGTACCGCCATTATTTTGAACGTTAACCACCATGCCTACTTTTAAATCTGCTTCTGTGGCTGCTTTGCCATCAACAGTGATAGTAGCACTGGTTGTTTCAAACTCTTTACCATTAACAAAGATACTACCAAATGCAGTAATTGGGCCGGTTGTTGTTGATGTGCTGCTATTCGTTGGTGTGGTGCTACCGCCGCCACAGGCTGTTAAACCCACTACAACGCTAAGCGCGATTGCAGATAATGTAAATCCTTTAATATTCATAACTTTCCCCTTTTACAGTTTACTTTTTTCTTAAAATTTTGGAATAAATTCAATTAACTAACAGTTTTTATTGTTCACTTGTTAGCCGCTTTGAGCTGTTACTAGCTTCATATAATATCACGTTAATGTTGCGTTATTGGTTCCATTATTTTTCTAGTTTGATGAGAAATTTATTTAAGTCTTTTAAGGGGTCATAGCCCTTTAAAGGGCTATGAATTGTTAATAATATTTTAAGCTTACTGATAGAGTGCAGGTGAGTGGTTCAATGAGTCAAACAAGGGTTTATCGTGTTGTATCCATAATGTTGCATTGAGTTGATCGAGTAACTCGTCGACTAGCGCAAAGGAGTGCACGGTTTGTTTTTTGTCATTAAATACTGGGAAGCCATATTCGTCTCTGTTTTGCTGAAAATGATACAGATCGCCCGATAGAATGGTTGGCCCTGTTTCTGCTAGGTTCAAATACAAAACTTGATGGCCTGGGGTGTGGCCCGGTGTTGATACAATAACAACTGATGCATCTCCAAACACGTCATAATGTCCGTTGAGTTTTGTGGTGTTATTGTTTTTTAACGGAGCATAGTCCTGTGGATTAAAGAAAAATTGTTCAGCCTGTGGGCTAAAGGCCAGATCATACTCCACTTCTTGTATTAACCAGTTGGCATTTTGAAAATAAGCTGCATTGGCGGTGTGATCAAAATGCAGGTGTGAAAATGCAATATAGTCAATTGATAGAGGATCGACATTAATGCCGCTTAATTGGGACTTTAATGTTTTTGTTATGGATAAATTAAATGCACCATTACCTGCATCAACGCCACCGGTGACACCGAGTAGCGAATCAGACAGACCGGTGTCCCATATTAAAGTACCCAGTGGGTGTTTAATGAGGTAGCAACTATCAGAAAATGTGATGTGCTCGCCTTTAGTTAGTGCGGGGTTAAATATGGAAATGTCTCTGACTAAAATAGTACCGCAATCAAATACATAGAGTTTCACATCGGCTGGTGTTGCCTCGTCGTGGTGTTGTGCTTCTTTGAGTTTGTCTAAGTCAAATTGTTTTTCGGAAGCACTGAGGTTAAAAGATGTTACAAATAGTAACAATAATACGTACTGGAGTTTGGAAAATACCGTATTGTGTGTTGTGGCTTTATTTTTCATTGCGGTGTCCTAGTTTAATCGTTATGGAAGGCCATAGTAACATTACAATTTTGTAGACTGTATGGCCAAAAATGAAAACTACTCTTTCATTTTTGGGATGATTGAGGATCGTAATAATGTGGCGCTATGATGACTTGGCAATTTTTATTAATGTGGTAGAACGCGGTAGCTTTATTGCGGCGGCCACTAAAATGAAAATACCCTCTAGTACGGTGAGCCGCAGACTCAGCCGTTTGGAGGCAGATTTAAATGTTAAATTATTGGAAAGAACTTCGCGTAAAATCCATTTAACTGAAAAAGGTAAAATTTTCTTTGAGCAGTGCTTGCCGCTCATTAAACAACTTCGAGAAAATACCCATGAGCTAACCCAATCAATGGATAAAATTCACGGGAAGCTTAAAGTCACTGTGCCAACGTATGTTGGCAATGAGTTGATGGCGGATTTGTTTACTGATTTTGTGAAGAATAATCCCGACATTGAGCTAGAAATTTTGTTGAGCAACGACATTGAAGATATTCTCGATGAAGAAATTGATATTGCGATTCGTGTAGGACCGTTAGACGACTCGACGTTGATTGCACAAAATTTATTGGAATTGGATTATGTTATTTGTGCCAGCACGGAATATCTTGAGCAACATGGTGTTCCACAGGAACCGGCTGATATAAATCGTGATCACAGTTTTATTTTTAGAACGTATCAGGAGTCACTGAATCTTAAGCATCGGACAAGTGGCGTGAAAGTGAATATTGATGCACGTAAGCGCTTACTATCCAACGACATTAAATTTACCATTCATGCAGTTAATCATGGTGCGGGAATAGCCTGTTTACCTAAAATGTTTATTAAACAACAATTGGAATCGGGTAACTTAGTTGAGATATTACCGCATTATCAATTACTCGAGCATAAAACAATTTATGCGGTATATCCGGGAAAACGTTATCTTCCAAAGAAAACTCGGTTGTTAATTAAATACATTAAAACTCGGTTTTTACAACTCGCTACGGCTCTCTAAAAGGGGGGCAGGAATTAGTCTCTAAATAATCGTCTGGTGAGTAGTGTTTTCATGTCTCGGCGACCATCAACACACATATGAATAATTACTTTATTATCGATAATCTCATAGATAACTCGATAAGGTTTGAACAGAACTTCTCTATAATCTTTAATCCCTTGTCTGAGTAATTCTGGTGGGTAGTGGCCTCGTTCAGGAACCTCGATTAAATTTAAAATATGTTGCTCTAAATTGTCTACAACGTACTCGGCATTTTGAAGTGTGTCTTTCTTAGAAATATAATTATAAATATCTTCAATATCATGTTCAGCATTGGATGTTAGTTTTACTAGATATTTTTTCAACTCTGTGAAGCTTTAATATTTTTTCGGATATCTGAAAATGCTTTTTTTACAGTTTTGTGTCGGCCCTCAGCATAAGATTCTTTGCTTTGAGCAATCATTTTTAGCATGGCTAGCGTTTCTTGATCTTGTTCATATTCAGCAATATCAATTAGCACTGCCTTTGCTTCTCCGTTTTGTGTGATAACTAGCGTAGTATGGTTTTCATGTACTGTATTTATCGCTTCAGCAGTATTTTGTTTTAAGTAGCTAATGGGTTTTACGGATTTACTGAGTTTCATGAGAATGACCTTGCTTGCATAATATAGTACTAAATATAGTCTTTATATAGTACTAAATCAAGGGTTTGTTTTAGTCTTTGATATACAATCTTGCAAAAATAGAAATTAAATTCAGGGTGGTTAAATCCACCCTGAATTGAGTAAGACGTTATTTTCGTTGAATACCTTCAATCGATAAAAACAATTCAACTTCTTTTGATGCAGGACCTAGATTATAATTTATATTAAAATCTTTTAATGTTATACGAGTAGTGCCTTCAAAACCGGTGCGGTAACCACCCCAAGGATCGTTGCCTTGACCAATGTGTTTTAGATCCAATGTTATGGATTTTGTTACACCATTAAGGGTGAATTTACCTTTTAATTTTCCTTCACCTTTTTTGGATACGGTATAGGAGGTACTCACAAATTTAGCCGTTGGGAATTTACCGGTGTTCAAAAAATCTTTACCGCGCAAATGTTTGTCACGTTCAGCATGGTTGCTATCAATGCTGGTGGTGTCAATATTCACTTCAAATTTTGCAGCTGATGGTTTTTTATCATCGTAACTAAATTGGCCATCAAATTTATTGAATCGTCCGACTAACCAGCTATAACCTAAATGTTTAATTTTAAATTGTATAAATGCATGGGCACCTTTGACATCGATATCGTATTGTGCGGCTTGTAATGGTGCCACGAATACTGCGGTCATTAGCACCAGTGCTGCTGTTAGTGTGATTTTTTTCATGTGTTCTCCTATTGAGTGTTGTTGCGTTAGTACTTGTTAAAATTACCGACCTAACATTCGAATTAATGTCCGATCTTTGTTAATAAAATGGTGTTTCAATGCGGCGAGTGCGTGTAGCGCCACAACACTAATTAGAATAATGGCAAGCCAGTAATGAACTACTCCGGCGATGTCTTCTTGTTTGTCAAAACCGTAGATCAGCGCGGGTACTTCAAATACAGTAAACACGTCAATTGCACGACCATCGGCGGTGGAAATTAAATAACCGACCAACATCACGCTAAACAGTAAAAAATACAATAGTGTGTGTGCGAGTTTAGCCATGTGATGGTCGCGAGGACTCACTGTGCTGAGTGCTATTGGCTTACCTTTTAGCTTTAACCACAGTAGGCGAACCAGGGTTAACACAAATAACAAAATCCCGATGCTCTTATGCAAATTCGGTCCGGTTCGATACCATTCGCTGTAGTAATTTAAACCGACCATCCATAAGCCGAGAAAAAACAAACTCAATACCAGCAGTACTGATAGCCAGTGGATCACTATTGAAGCCCAGTGCCATTGTTCGTGTTTTGTGTCAGATTGCGCCATGGAAGCCTCTAATTAATTTCGTCTTAGTACTAGTTTACCGTTGTTTTTTCAGGAATAAAGAGCTTAATAAAGAAATGACTGTTCTCCAATTCGGGATAATAAGCTAAACTTACAACAATGGATCGATTTGAAGAAATACAGACATTTATTGGTATTGTGAAGGCAGGTAGCTTTAGTCGTGCTGCAGAGCGGTTAAATATCGCAAAATCGGCGGTTAGCCGCCGTTTAGCCGATCTTGAAACCCGCTTGGGTATCCAGTTGTTAACGCGTACGACTCGGCGCATTAATTTGACTGAATCTGGTCGCGAATATTACAACCGTTGCCAAACGATTCTCGATGATTTGGAAGAAACCGAGCAAAGCTTAAGCAGTGGTGATGTGGCACTGAGTGGCGCGTTACGCATTGCAGCTCCGTTGAGTTTTGGCATATTGCATTTATCACCGATCATTAATCAGTTTCTTGAAGCGCACCCGCAAATAAAAATCGATCTGGATTTGAATGATCGAACCATTAACTTTATGGAAGAGCAGGTTGATCTTGCTATTCGTATTGGTGAGTTAGCCGACTCTAGTCTGGTGGGGCGCAGATTAGCCACGTCGCATCTGATTGTTTGCGCCTCGTCGAATTATTTAGAAAAATTTGGTGAGCCGCAACATCCCAAAGAGCTCGAACAGCATACTGGCTTTAATTACAGTTATGCAAGTTCAGCAAACTGGACATTTAATAATATCAAAACGCCCATTCGGGTAGATTATCGGTTACGCGCAAATAATGGCGATGTCTTGTTAAAAGCCGCGATTGATGGTCTCGGCTTAATTTTAACTCCAAAGTTTATTGCCGCCGATGCGATTGAGCAAGGTTTGTTACAACCGATATTAACAAACTATGCACTATCATCTGCTGGAATCTATGCTGTCTATCAACAACAACGCCATTTGCCACAACGGATTAGAGTGCTAATCGATTATCTAGTGGAGCACTTTAAAGTTAATGATTTTTAAATTGTATTATTGTTTGATTTTATAACCTGTTTTAAACATCCACCAAATTATAAACAGACAGACACTCAAAAATACTATGACCATCATTAAACTCAGTTCAACACTCACGTCTGATACTTCAAAAAAACTCCAACGAAAACCGCTAATTAAATATACCACTGGATTAAACAGTGACACGGTTTGCCATGCGGGTGGTAACATGTCGATGGTGTAAAAACTACCACCTAGAAACACCAAGGGCGTAATAATTAATAATGGAATTAATTGTAATTTTTCAAAATTATCAGCCCACAGACCAATGATAAAACCAAATAAACTAAATGATATGCAGGTTAAAATTAAAAAAGTCACCATCCAAACTGGGTGTGCTATCTCGAGTGGTACAAAAAATCCTGCGGTGACTAGAATAATTAAGCCAATAATAAATGACTTTGTTGCCGCGGCTCCGACATAACCTAATAAAATTTCAACAAATGAAATGGGTGCGGATAATACTTCATAGATAGCCCCGGTGAATTTTGGAAAAAATATTCCGAATGAGGCGTTTGAGATACTTTGGGTTAATAATGCCAGCATCATTAATCCTGGCACAATAAACAAACCATAACTAACGCCTTCAACTTGCTCAATGCGCGAACCAATGGCCGAACCAAACACAACAAAATACAAAATTGTCGATAGCACGGGTGAGGCAATGCTTTGCAAAATGGTATTCCAAGTGCGTAACATTTCGTATTTGTAAATTACTTTTACAGCGTAAAAATTCATTATTGTTGACTCACTAAATTTATAAAAATATCTTCCAATGAACTCTGCGAAGTATTAATGTCTTTTAATAATAAACCAGTTTCACCAACTGCTTGAAGTAAATCTGCAATATTGGTTTTAATTGACTTTGAATTATAAGTGTAGGTGAGTGTATGACCTTCGTTGCTTAACTCTAAAGCCCATTGTGTTAACGATTTTGGTAATTGAGTAACCGGTTGCTCAAGCTCGATACACAAATGTCGTTTGCCGAGTTGTTTCATTAAAGAACACTTATCTTCGACGAGTAATAACTTACCATTAGTAATAATACCAACACGGTCGGCTATTTCTTCTGCTTCTTCGATGTAGTGGGTTGTTAAAATAATAGTGACACCCGATTGGCGTAATTGCTCAACAATAGCCCACATGTCTTTTCGTAAATTGACATCAACTCCGGCGGTGGGTTCATCCAAAAATAAAATTGAGGGTTCATGCGATAAGGCTTTGGCGATTAATACCCGACGTTTCATACCACCCGATAAGGTCATTAACGCAGAATCTTTTTTATCCCATAATGATAAATCTTTTAATAGTTTTTCAAGATAGGCTTTGTTGGATTTTTTGCCATACAGGCCACGACTAAAGCACACTGCTTCCCAGACTGTATCAAATGAGCCCAAGGTTAATTCTTGTGGTACCAGCCCAATTAATGACCGCGTTTGTCGATAATCAGAAACAATATTAAAACCGGATACTGTAACCGTACCCGTACTCGGGCTAACGATGCCGCAGATTGTCGATATTAACGTTGTCTTGCCTGCACCATTTGGGCCAAGCAAGGCGAGAATTTCACCTTGCTTGATATCAAGGTTGATGTCCTTAAGTGCTTGGAAACCACCAGCGTATATTTTTGATAAGTTTGAAATAGATATAATTGTTTGCATAATGAATTCAGAATATCATACTTTTTGTGTTTCACCGTAAAAATAATTTAAGTACGGTAAAATAGCGAAGTCTAAAATGTCATTTGAATAGAGAGAAGTAAATAGGATTATTAAGACTATTTATTGTTATAAGGCAATCGAAGTAACAACTCCCGGAGTGGGTACATAACAACGACCTTGTAATAGGTTACGATGTTGTTCAAATGCGCCGAGCATAAAATCTATAAAAGCACGAACTCGGCCCGTTGCGCGCAGATCTTCATGGGTTAATATCCACAGTGCACCACAGTTATCATTCATTGATAACAATTCTAATCTTTCCAATGATGTCACGGTATCGCCAATAAAACACGGCAACATCGCAATGCCCATGCCGGCCTTGATACCTTCGAGTTGTGCTACTAAATCGTCGGTGATATGCATGATGGGTGATGATGAATATCGGCTTTGTTTTAACCGGTTTTTTTGCTCAACACTATCGTCCCACGCAATCCATTGGAACTTATCAGGCAGTCGGTCTGGATTTACTTTTTGTAAATATTCATGAGATGCATAAACCCCTTTAGCAGGGTGTAAAATTTGTCGCCCTACAAGATAGTCGGGTGGGTTCGGTGTTAGCCGAATCGCAACGTCCGCTTCGCGTTTGCGTAGATTAAATTCTTCATTTGAAAACGCCAGTTCCAAATGAATATTGGGATACAGTTTGCTGAATTCAGCAATATCCGGCATTAATAAATGCGTGGCTAAGGCATTGGGCATGGTGACGCGTAATGTGCCATTGAGCTGGGCATCACGACCGATGACTTGGCGATCCAGCTTTACAATTTCATCTTCAATGTGTTGCGCTGACTTTAACATTTCTTCACCGGTTGGGGTGAGTACATAGCCATTGGGCAGACGTTCAAATAAACGCACTTCCAGTTTTTTTTCAAACGCAGAAATCCGCCGTGTTACGGTTGAGTGGTTTACCGATAATGCCACTGCAGCAGCACGAATTGAGCCTTTGTGGGCGACGGCGAGAAAGAATCGTAAGTTGTCCCAGTCCATGTGGTGCATTATTGCATCAATATCTCATAATTATCAAGACTTACAATGCAAAAATGGTGATGTCAGACATAATTTTATCGAAATGATATGGGCTTGGAGTTGATATTTATTGAAATTGTCACCCTGTAATGATTTTAGGTCGGGGTCCACTTGCACAGAGCTTCAGTAACACCACCATTAGTTTTATGAAGTTCATCATTTACTTCAACATATTTTTTTCAAAATGACTCACTGACTCACCTGTCTGTTTTTTATATTCGTGCTTAAAAGCAGTTAATGAATTAAAACCAGATTGTTTTATAATTTTTTTCAGTGGAAGATAGTTTGGTGCAGAATCAATCATTATATTTCTGGCCATATCTATCCGAAGTGAATTGATAAAATCAAAAAATGTGCTGTGATAGCGTGCTTCGATGACCGCGCTTAATAAATCGGGTGTTACTGACAACATGTCTGCGAGTTGTACTAAGTTGAGTTTGTGATTTAAATAGGGTTTGTTTGTCTTCATTAAGGTGGATAATTTTTTATCCAGGGTAAAAAAATTAACATTCTCTAAATCTGTTTCTAATAGCATTTTCAATGATATTAAGTTTGGTAATTTTATTTGCAAAATGCCCATTACACCAATATAAATTACTGCTGCAGCGGTAAATAGATAAAGCCAAACATCAAAAATTAACATTTTTGATTCTTGATAAAATAGACTGCTAAGCAAAATGCTGATCCAGATAAGAATTAAAAATATTAAAAAATTTCTCAACCATGACAGTGAAATAGTGTCACGATAAGAATAAAGTCGGGTGATATTATTGGCGTGTGATGACAATAGTTTAAAATAATAATATAAATATACAACTGCCTGTATTGATGTTGCCGTTACAAATATTGGGAAGCTAGAGTGTAATAGCCCGGGTAGTTTGTTTGAATCAAAGTTATTTTGAATAATATAAAATCGTGTATCAAAATCCAATGTGTAAAATGGAACCAACAATAATACTCCAATCAACGTTGGTAGAAAGTGTAATGCAATTATTTTATTCGGTAGTGGTTCGCGCGTTAGGGTGCGTATATACAAATATAAACACGGTGGAAAAATAAATTCCAAAGGTAGGTTAAAACCGATTAAAGGGGTTAAATTTTTTATAGAGCCAGTGATAAATAAATATTGGTGGATTAATGTTATTGCTACAGCGACTAAAAATAGTGCAAGAAAACGATTTGCGGGAAAACGGCAGCGTGGCAGAATTACGAGTAATAAAAACAATAGCGTCACTACAATGCTTCCGAGTAACAGAAATATCGCAAAATTGTTACTTATTGTATCAATAGCCATGGTCAGTGTTGCCATACTGTATACTCGAAGTATAGAGTATTTCGCTCGAATCTGGAATAACGGGATAAAATGGCGTTTTTTTTGAAAATAATGTTGCTGATAGGTTTAGTGTTTGTGCTCCAAGCTTGTAGTAATCAGCAGTTATATCAAGCAGTTAACAATAGTGCACGACAACAATGTCTCAATTTACCTCAGTCTGAGGTTCAGGAATGCCTGGATCGAAACAATACAAGTTATGATGGATATCAGCGTCAGAAAGGGGAGATTAAGTAGTAAATATTGGGTTCTGGAATACAGTGTAAAATTACTTGTTTTTAGCCCATTTAGAATCAAGGTACAGTTGTTCCACCTTGGTACGAGCCCACGGCGTTTTACGCAGAAATTTTAGACTAGAAGAAATGCTCGGATCATTAGTGAAGCATTTAATATTAATGCGGCGGCTCAATTCTGTCCAACCGTATTTATCTTCTAACTCTGTTACGATCATTTTAAGCGTTATACCGTGTAACGGATCTTGATTTCGGGTGTCACTCATTGGAGTCAGCATTTGGCTTTGATTCGGCTTTTTTAACTCGAATCTTATTACCTGCAATATCCTTACCATTGAGCATTTTCATTGCTGCTTTGGCATCGCCAGTTTTAGGCATTTCAACAAAGCCAAAACCTTTGGAGCCACCGGTGGCTTTGTCCATAATTAAATCGCATGATTGCACTGTGCCATGCACTTCAAACAAGTTTCGTAGTTCTTTTTCCGTGGTATTACGGGCAAGATTGCGTATTAATAATTTCATCAGATCACCAAAATATAATAATGTATTTACTATTATACGATACAAATGCTAATTTTTTTTAAATAAAAGTGTAAATTAGTTAGTTTTTAGGCATTAATGGGTTACAGTTTTTAATGATGACTTTTCCTTGTAACATATTGCCTTTTGAAAATTCGTTGAAATAACAGATATTTGTTTTTGGATCATAATTTTCTATCCAAAGGTTTTCATCTTTCCACGTTGAACCAATGTGCAACTGACCTTCAGGTACGCTAAGTGTCATTACACCGCCGTATTTTTTAACAAAAATTTGTTGAAAATGATAATAATACGATAACCAGCCAATGATGAAAATAACGAGCGAAACGATGAATGCTTTTTTCCATTGCTCCAGCTTAAATCCGATAAAAAATAATGTTGCGATGATTATCGCCAATAGAACGGTCCAATACAGGTAGGTAATCATTGTTTTATCTCCATTTTATAATAGCGTTTAAATTTATTTCAACTATATTGCCCTGCACACCAACCCGAAGACCAGGCCCATTGAAAATTATAACCACCTAACC